>JBGUMY010000336.1:0-4765 GCA_045117095.1 Bacteroidaceae bacterium
CACCGACATCAACTGGGGCGACAGCAATGTGAAGATTCCAACGGCTGACATGGTCGATGTGCCTGTGGGCACGACCATACGGGTGTACTACGAAATGGTGGACATGAAGGAGGGCTACCACGCCATGCGCATCACCACACCTTGGTGGGGCGACAACCCCGAAGACCAGGTAGTGGCTCAGTTCGACCTCACCGACGAGACCCCCAACCCATTCTCCTTCACCTATACCGACGCAAACAAGGCGCTGGTGGATGAACGGGAAGGTATGCTGGTGGTAGGCTACGGCTACAAATTGACTCGCATCACGTTTGAATAGGTATGAAAAAATCCATATTGACATCCGTCATCCTGTCGGTCATGTTGGCAGCTTGCACCCAGCAAGCTACCAACCCACCCATCCCGACTGACCAAGAGTTGGAACAGCGCGTGAAGCAGACGCTTGGCCGACTGACCCTCGAGGAGAAGGTGGGACAGATGACACAACTGGTCACTGACCTCTTCGGCACCAACGATGCTGAGGGCGTCTTCCACATCGACGAGACCAAGGCCGACACCCTCTTCGGCATCTACAAGATTGGCTCCATCCTCAATGCCCCCAACACCTGCGCACCGACGGCAGCGCAATGGGAGGAGATCATGGGCGACATCCAACGCCTGTCGATGAAGCACATCGGAGTGCCCTGCCTCTTCGGTCTCGACCAGAATCACGGTTCCACCTACACCCAAGGCGGCACCCTCTTCCCCCAGAACATCAACCTGGGAGCTACTTTCAATCGTGACTTGGCACGCCAATGTGCGGAGGCTACCGCCTACGAGACCCGTGCCATCAGCGTGCCCTGGACTTTCAGCCCCACCTTGGACGTGTCGCGCGATGCCCGTTGGCCACGTTTCTACGAGAACTTCGGCGAGGACTGTTATGTGAATGCCGAGATGGGCACGGCGCAGACCTTGGGATTCCAAGGCAAAGACCCCAACCACGTAGATCAGCAGCACGTCGCTGTGTCGCTGAAACACTACATGGGCTACAGCGTGCCCTGGTCGGGCAAAGACCGTACCCCTGCCTATATTGCCCCCGCCCTGCTCCGCGAGAAGTTCTTTGCACCCTTCCTCGCTGGCGTACAGGCAGGCGCTCACTCCATCATGGTCAATTCTGCCTCCATCAACGGAATGCCCGTCCATGCCAACCGCGAACTCCTCACCGTCTGGCTGAAGGAGCAGACGGGATGGGACGGTGTGCTCCTCACCGACTGGGCTGACGTGAACAACCTCTACACCCGTGAGATGGTGGCCAAGGACAAGAAGGACGCTCTGGCCATCGCCATCAATGCGGGCATCGACATGATCATGGAACCCTACGACGCCAATGTATGTGTGCTGCTGAAAGAACTGGTGGACGAAGGCAAAATCCCGATGAGCCGCATCGACGATGCCGTGAGCCGTGTGCTCCGCATGAAGTATCGCCTCGACCTCTTCGACCACCCCACCCAGAAACTCGAAGACTATACGAAGTTTGGGGGCGAGGAATTTGCCCAATTGGCACTCGACGGAGCCGTGGAAAGCATGGTGCTCCTGAAGAACGAGGATGACCTCCTGCCACTCAGCTCCGACCGCTCACCGCTGAAGCTCCTCATCACGGGTCCCAATGCCCATCAGATGCGCTGTCTGAATGGTGGATGGAGCTACACCTGGCAAGGCGACCGTGCGGATGAGTTCGCAGGTCAGTACAACACCATCTACGAGGCTTTCTGTCAGGAGTTCGGCGAGGAGAACGTGCGTCTCAGTCAAGGGGTGACCTACAATGAACAAGGCAAGTACTGGGAGGAGAACGAACCCGACATCGACGCAGCCGTCCGTGCCGCTCAAGGCGTGGATGTGATTGTGGCTTGCATCGGCGAGAACTCCTACACCGAGACTCCTGGCAACCTGACCGACCTGACGCTCTCCGACAACCAGCGCAATCTGGTGAAGGCGTTGGCAAAGACGGGCAAACCCATCATCCTGGTGCTCAACGAGGGACGTCCACGCCTCATCGCCGACATCGAACCATTGGCACAAGCCGTCATCCACATCATGTTGCCAGGCAACTACGGTGGCGATGCCTTGGCAGGACTGGTGGCAGGACGTTACAACTTCTCGGGTCGATTGCCGTTCACCTACCCCAGCGAGATCAACTCCCTGACCAACTACGACTTCAAGAAGAGTGAGGAGACGGGCACGATGGAAGGTGCTTACGACTACAATGCCCGCATCACCCAGCAATGGGGCTTCGGTCATGGACTGAGCTACACCACCTTCGAGTACAGCAACCTGCAGGTGGACAAGACCACCTTCACCAAGGACGATGTGCTCACCGTCAGTGTCGATGTCACGAACACCGGACAACGTACGGGCAAGGAGAGCGTGCTCCTCTTCAGCAGCGACCTCATCGCCTCGATGGTGCCCGATGGTCGTCGCCTCCGTCAGTTCGAGAAGATTGAACTGAAACCAGGCGAACAACGCACCGTCAAGCTCCGTTTGCCCGCCAGCGATCTCTCCTTCGTCAACTACGACGGACGCTGGACACTCGAAGAGGGTGATTTCCTCCTCTCAGTAGGCGAAGAAACCGCCAAGATCCAATGCACGAGCACTTATATCTGGGAAACGCCCAATAGATAAGTCTGATAAAAAGTTGCGGCAGGCCGCCGAAAGAAAGATAATGAAAAATAGGTAAAGATATAAAAAAATATCTCTATCTATTTTTCATTATTTTTATCTATTTTTCTTTCGGCGGCTTGCCGCAATTTAATCATTTCCCCTGCTGGGGGTTGTTCATATTCAAGTGGAAAGTGATAGGTAACGTGAAACGGACACGCACCACTTTTCCGTCCTTCTTGCCAGGCTCCCATTTCGGCATCTCCTTCACCACACGTATGGCCTCCTGATCCAGAAGAGGATGTACTGACCGTATCACCTTCACATCGTCAGTGCTGCCGTCGGTGTTGATGACAAAAGTCACCAGCACCCGTCCCGTGGCATGCTCCTTCATCGCCTGTACCGGATAATGCAGGTTTTCTTGCAGCCACTGCATCAGCGCTTGCTGACCACCTGGGAATTGGGGCTGTTCGTCAGGAACATCTATCACCTCTCCTATTTCGCCCGTTGCGGCCAAACCCTTATACTTCCTTGCCCAATACTCTGCCTTTTGCGGGTCTTTCAGACCGCCAAGTCCTTGATGATAGATGGAGGCAAGGTTGAACTCCGCATCCTTCACCCCTTGTTCAGCGGCTTTCTCAAACCATTCCACCGCCTTCTGGTAGTCTTGTTCCACCACCTTCCCCTCGGCGTAGAAAGCACCCATGTTATACTGCGCACCCGCATGACCAGCCGAGGCCGCCTTCTCATAGCATGCCAACGCCTTGTCCAACTTCTGTGCCTTCAGGAGCTCATTACCCTTCTGGTAATTCTTCTCAGCTTCCGCAGCCACTTTCTGACGTTCCTTTTTGGCCTGTGCCGCAGGGTTAAAGCCAGGGTAGAACTGTGCCCTCATACCTGTCGCCATACATATCATGACGATAAGCAACATCATTCTGTTTCTCATTGTAGTTTTTTGATTAGTTAAGTAATAAAATTCTGTATGCAAAGGTACAAACTTTTCATGAATGAAAGTGAACTCTCAGCCATAAAAGTATCAGGGGGGGAAAGTAAAATGGGCATCAAGACCGTGAAGGGCGGGATGTAGATGTCATCGATTGTCATAAAAAAAACTATTTGCCATACTTCCAGATTTGTTTGGTTGAACTTGGGTACAAAGTTACGACTTTTTTCCGATGTGCCAAAGCACCCCTGTTAAAATGTTTGTTGTCATCCTAAAATCCGCAGATATTTCTCAGTGGTCTGGTCTTGCCGTCATTTGAGACATGTCTGTCTGTTTTTTGCCATACAAGCGTGTAATCCGAGCAGACATGAGCCCGTTTCCCCTTACCCCGTAAGGTCGAGAGGCGTAGACCGTAGAATCCACGAAGATGATTTTCCTATCCGTGTTCCCAAATGCGGTTGTATGGTTTTGCTGAATAGATGTTGAGCACGTTCTGTCTTGCCGTTCTGATCCACTTGGCAGGCACGGCGATGAATCTGAACAGGAAACTCTTGACCCTGTCCGTGGCCTTGATTCGTATGATCTCCTCGTCTGTCATGTCCCAGTCGTTGGTCAATATACAGCGGTATATGTACTCGCCGTCGAAGATGTCAAGTTGCTCTCCCTTCTGCTTGCGCTGCCGCTGCACGACGAGGCGACAATGCTTCACGCCCCCGAAACTCTCGCAGGGGAACGACTGCACGTCGTACTGCTGGAATCCTATCTCCACCGTAGTCCAGCCTGTCAGCCGTGTTGAAATCATAGACGTTGCCCGTCTTTTCCGCTTTATATGATATGTTCTCCGTAGCCAGCTCCTCAATGCCACGCAACACTGTGTCGGCACTTGGAACGCGGGTATGCGGACGCTCGGCAAGCACGTCCTTCAGATAGAGGTTGAGATCTTCCATGCAGTCGCCGCCACAGCAGAAAACGGAGAAGACGTCCCGTATTATCTCGCTGTACTGACAGCCTATCAACTTACTGCGAAGTCCTAGGTGGGAGTCGATTACAGAGGACAGAATACGGTCAAATTTGTCCAAAACGAAAAATATTCCACCAAAAGCACTGATTTTCTCAGATTTTTGTTGTACCTTTGCCATGTCATTGATGATTTTGCTTGTCTTGATTTGCAGCACTAAGGTAAGTGAAAAA
>JBGUMY010000337.1:0-7155 GCA_045117095.1 Bacteroidaceae bacterium
TAGTTTTTTGAGGGGAAGTTTGGCATTACGGGCTGTTGGTGGGGAAACTTTGGGGAGATTTCCGCATTTTGCGGCTGAGTTGTTGGCGCTTTGCTCGGAATGTCGTAATTTTGCAACGTGAATTATCAACTACTTATGAGAAAAGCTTTATTATTGATTGTTTTGCTCCTGTCGGCCATGCTGTGGTCGTGTCAGGAGAAGAAGCCGTCGAAGGCAGAAGCCTATCGGGAGAGCATCAGGCTGAGGGATTCGCTGGCAATGGATAGCGCCCAAAGGAAACTGGTGGAGGCGGGGGACGATGTCATGCGACTGCTGAAGGAGCTGGAGGCGTTCAAGAAGAAATTCGTGTTCGAGAAGATTGTGAAATATCAGACCGTGGGCTATTGGGTGCTGCCTGCCTACAAGGGGAACAAGGAGCGGTTCTCGTTCTTCCCCGAGGTGGAAGAGACCGGGAAGATGTTTCTGGTGAATATTGACAAGAAACGTCGATACAACTTCACGGAGGTGGATCTGGACAGCGGGGATTATGAGGCGCTGCTTCCGAAGGGAATCAGTGAGCAGCAGCGGAAGGATGTGGGCGAGTGCTATGCGTTTGCCAAGACGATGAAGCAGCTGGATGATGCGCAGGCGGAGCATGTGCGGATGGAACTGAAAGTGAGGTTCTATGAGGAGAAGAAACGGAGGCAGGAGGAACAGGAACGGATCAGAATGGAGAAGAAGAGAAAGGAAAAGAAATGATGACCAACCTATATACATGATAGATTATGAAGAAGTTTTTTAGCAAACATGTGCTGCTGGCCTGCGCTCTTGTGTGTGGCGTGTGTCTGTCGGTCAGCGCTCAGGAGGATGAGTATCATTATTCATTCCCCGTGAAGTATCAGGGACAGCGTCCGACCATCTCGGACTTCGTGACGGCTATCCTCTCGCAGGATGAACTGGGCGAACTGCTGGGTAGCATCAGCGAGCAATGGAAATTGTATCGACAGGGCAAGAAGACGGAGGGCGAGTTTACGGTCAACACCAAGAACGGCTACATCCGCTACGACTCCCGCTATGCCAATGAGGACGGTCGCGAGGAGGCCACGACGGAGTTCTGCTACTGGAACTGCAGCGACAACCGCCACAAGCTCGTGGCTGTGAACCACTTCCTCTATGTGAATAGCCGTGTTGTCTTCACCGAGCACACGGGACTGATGCTCTATATGTACGACTCGCAGACTCGCCGCTTGACGGATACGTATCCTAACGCCGTGGGCCTGGAACACAATCTGGGTGGCCCGACGACGTTCTCGCTGCCCATCACGGACAAGGACATCATCGCGACCCTCCATCCTGGGGACGATGACCCGGATGGCGTGGAGCAGGTCGTGAAGTTCCTCTGGGATGGCATGAAGTTCCATCAGGAGAAGGCGGCGCAAGCCCCGACACCCCAGGCTCGTCAGACGAAGGAAGATTATGACGTGAGCCTCCGCATCGTGGACGCTGATGGCAAGAATCCTGGCTACGAATGCATCGTCAGAATGAATGGGAAGGCGCTGAAAGTGCTCGAAGCACGTGTGGAAGACCGTCCGAGCGACATGGACAAGTTCGGCAATGTCATCCAGAAGGACGTGAACTTCGACGGATATGATGACTTGCTGATTTGCCTTGGTGGACAGAATGTGTCTGACCAGACCTTCATGCACTACGACGCATGGATCTTCAATCCACACGCAACAGGAAATGGTCCCTTCACGCTCTACGAGAATTTCCGCGACATCACCAACGCCGAAGTGGACTCCGCCAACAAGCGCATCCTCAGTCACTATCTTGTCCGCGATGGCGTCACCTACAACTACACGCAACTCCGCTGGAAGAATGGCGAACTGAAGCCCGAAGGCCAGTCGTGGAATGAGAAGAAGAAGCTGGTGGTGAAATAAGAAGGGATATATATAAAGAAAGCGGGACGCACTCAATTGAATGCATCCCGCTTTTATTGGATTCCCACTCCGCATGGCCTTCCTCCCCATTCAGAGGGAAGGGTCGGGGAGAGGGTTTTTGTCTTACTCTGCGCGGAGAGTGAAACGCTTGAAGTCTGTAACAGTCAACTCCTTGTCGATACCCTTGAGGTACTGAGCAACGGAAATCTTGTTGTCGTCGATGTAAGCCTGCTCGAGGAGGCAGCTCTCCTTGTAGAACTTAGCCACCATACCCTTGGCGATGTTCTCAATCATTGGCTCCTTCAGGTTGGCCTCAGCCTCCTTGGCAACAGTAGCCTTGATTTCGCGAGCCTTAGCAGCCTCTTCTGGAGTAATCCAACCCTTGGTGGTGTTAGACTCGATGTGATCCTCAGAGTCAACGTGAGCAGGATTGATACCAGCCTTCTTGAGAGCGTTCTCAACAGCCTTGCCAATCTGGTTCTGCTTAGCCTTGTCGATAGCATTGCGCATCTCTGTGTCCTTCACTGACTGAGGAACTGAATTTGCGTCGAGTGCAACAGGAGCCATAGCAGCCACCTGCATAGCCACACCCTTACCAGCCTCTTCGAAGCCCTTCTTGTTCAGCACTACGAGAGCGCAGAGGAAGTTCTGGCTCATGTGGTTGTAGGCAACGATGTCCTCACCTTCCACATAGTTGAAGCCGTCGAGCTCCATCTTCTCGCCAGTCACACCTGAACGGTTGGTGATAGCGTCCTTGATGTTCTCGCCGTCGATGGTGAGCGCGTTCACCTCGTCCATGCTCTTGCACTTGTTGGCCACAATTGCGTCGATGATCTTAGTGGCGAGTGCCACAAAGTCAGCATTCTTGGCCACGAAGTCTGTCTCACACTTCAGTGCGATCATTGCACCGTAGTTGCCATTTACCTTTGCAAGCACGCAACCCTCAGCTGCGTCGCGGTCAGAACGCTTAGCAGCCACGAGCTGACCCTTCTTGCGAAGGATTTCCATTGCAGCCTCCATGTCGCCGTTGGCCTCGGTGAGTGCCTTCTTGCAGTCCATGAGACCTGCTTGAGTCTTCTTGCGAAGCTCGTTGATTTCCTGTATGGTAATTGCCATAATTAATTTAGAATTTAAGAGTTGAAGAATTGAAAAATTGAAGCTGCCATACGGCTTGTAACATCTACGTCAGCAAAGGCTTCAATTCTTCAATTCTTTGATTTTTCAATTTTATTATTACTCTTTTATTATTACTCTGCTTCAGGAGCCTCAGCCTCTTCAGTTGCTTCAGCGGCTTCTTCCACCGTTTCCTCTTCAGCCTCTACTGCGGGAACCTTACCTTCTTTCTTCTCAGCATTGGCTTCCTGGTCGGCCTTCTCCACCTTGCGCTCTTCGATACCCTCGTTGATAGCGTCGCAAACAACACCGAGAATCAACTCGATAGACTTAGTTGCGTCATCGTTTGCAGGAATTACGAAGTCGATGTTGCGTGGGTCGGAGTTCGTGTCAACGATAGCGAACACTGGGATGCCCAAACGGTTTGCCTCGCTCACTGCGATGTGCTCCTTCATCACGTCAACCACGAAAAGGGCTGATGGAAGACGAGTCAGGTCAGCGATAGAACCGAGGTTCTTCTCCAACTTAGCGCGCTTGCGGCGAATCTGGAGGTTCTCACGCTTAGAGAGCTTGTCGTATGTACCGTCGCTCAAGAGCTTGTCGATGTTAGCCATTTTCTTCACAGCCTTACGAATGGTTGGGAAGTTGGTCAACATACCTCCAGGCCAGCGCTCAGTTACGTAAGGCATGCCTACTGAAACAGCCTTGTCTGCGATGATTTCCTGTGCCTGCTTCTTGGTGCCGACGAAAAGGATGCGCTTGCCGCTCTTGGCAATCTGCTTGAGAGCGTCAGCAGCCTGGTCGAGCTTTGCGACAGTCTTGTGAAGGTCGATGATGTGAATGCCATTGCGCTCCATGAAGATGTAAGGAGCCATAGCGGGGTTCCACTTACGCTTGAGGTGACCGAAGTGTGCACCTGCTGCGAGAAGAGAATCAAAATCTGTTCTTGCCATAATGTTTTGAATTGTTTACTTTCTTTTTGAGTTAATGTTTGTTTAACCAACCCGCAGGTCGCCCTGAATGTGAGAGAGCCTGTGAGTTTAGATACTAAACGGTTATGCGATATTCTTCCGTGTGTCGCCATAACGAAACAACGATATAGCGACATGACGGAATAATTCTTTTTAACGCTTAGAGAACTGGAAGCGACGACGTGCCTTTGGCTGACCTGGCTTCTTACGTTCAACAGCACGTGCGTCACGTGTGATGAAACCTTCAGCGCGAAGAGCCTTCTTGTCATCTTCGTTAATCTTCACGAGTGCACGGGCGATAGCGAGGCGAAGTGCCTGGCTCTGACCAGTGTAGCCGCCACCTGTGAGGTTTGCTTTGATGTCATACTTCTCAGCAACGCCAAGGAGGTTGAGTGGCTGCTTAACCACGAACTGAACGAGTTCTGATGGGAAATAGTCAGCAAGTTCACGCTTGTTGATAGTGATTTTGCCCGTACCTTCTGTAAGGTACACGCGAGCAACGGCGCTCTTACGGCGACCAATTGCGTTGATATATTCTACTGCCATACCTTATTCTTATTTGAGGGAGTTAATGTCAAGTGTTTCTGGCTTCTGAGCCTGCTTGTCGTGCTCAGCGCCTTCGAAAATGTAGAGATTCTTCAGAACCTTTGCACCGAGGACACCCTTGGGAAGCATGCCCTTGATAGCGTGACGGAGCACCTTCTCGTATCCGTTGGGGCGCTTCACCATTTCAGCATAAGTTGCCTTGTGCTGACCACTTGGATAACCAGAGAAAGTGATATACACTTTCTGAGACTCCTTTGCACCAGTAACCTTGATCTGGTTGGCATTAATTACGATTACATTGTCACCACAGTCCATGTTGGGTGTGAAGACGGGCTTGTACTTACCACGAAGTACCTGTGCTACTTTGGATGCGAAACGACCGAGGGTCTGTCCTGCGGCATCCACGACCACCCACTTCTTTTCTGCTGCTTCAGGGGTGATGTAGCTTGTCTTGAAACTGTTTGATTGCATTTAACCTTGTTGGTTTTAATTAATTAATAATGTGTGTTCGCTGTCAGCTCGACGTTTCCGTGCGACTGACGTACTGTGCCCATCGGTTCGCTTCCTGTCGGCTCCTCTCTCGGGGTCGCTTCGGTCAGTTTCCCTTTGGGTTTTCTGCGTTTCACGGACCGCATTTCCAGTTAAGAGAAGATGCTATCCACACAGAGCATGAGGTGACTTTCGCCGCCTCTCGATATAAATCGGCCTGCAAAGGTACGACTTTTAGTGAATTTGGCAATGATTTTTTTCGTTTTTTTTGACAGCTTATCAGAAATTTGCTAACTTTGTGGCAAAATTCTCCTGTTTATGTTTAGAAAATATCTACTGACAATCGCTTTTTTGCTTTCCACGCTGGTGGCTGCCAATGCTCAGACCTATCAGCGAGTGACCAATCTGCCTCATATTTACATTGAGACTGTCAACAATGTGCCCATCACCAGCAAGACAACCTATGTTGATGCTACCATGTACTATGTGGATGAGGATGATGTGGTGACTCAGTATGCAGCCATGCAGATACGTGGTAGGGGCAACTCTACATGGAACCTGAAGAAGAAACCTTATCGCATCAAGTTCCAAGAGAAAGAGAAGTTCTTGGGAAAGGGCTATGCGAAGGCGAAGAAGTGGGCATTGCTTGCGAATGCGGGTGATAAAACCTTGATGCACAATACCATCACCTCGCTGATGGGTGATTTTTTGGGACTGAAAAACAATCCAGCTCATAAGTATGTGGATGTCACACTGAATGGCACCTTCTTGGGTAATTACCAAATCAGTGACCATATTGATGTGCGGCCGCATCGTGTCAACATCACCGAACAAGATCTTCCATTAACGGCGGAGAGCGACATCACGGGTGGGTATCTGTTGGAGGTCGATGGTTTTTATGATGGCAACTGCTTCACCACATCGAATTATCAGGTGCCAATTCGTATTCATTATCCTGATGAGGAAGACATCTCGTATGAACAAAATTCCTATATTCGGCAGTACATGAGGGATTTTGAGAATGTGCTTCGGAGTAGCAATTTCGCTGATGCGCATGAGGGTTATCGTCGCTGGGTGGACTCAACGTCGCTTGTCAATTGGTATATTGCCACCGAAGTGAGCGGCAATGTCGATGGCTTTTTCTCCACCTATTTCTACAAGGATCAGCAGGATTCTTTACTCTACTGGGGACCTCTGTGGGACTATGATATCGCCTACAACAACGATAGCCGATCAGACCGAGGTGGCACGAACAACACCGAGAACCAGCTGATGAGTGACTATGGCTATGGTGCTGCAAAAAACTGGATCAATCGTATGTGGCAAGACCCATGGTTTGCGCGTCTCGTCAATCGACGTTATGAGGAAGCGCTTGATGCTGGTCTGGAAAACTATCTTTATCAGCAGATAGATTCCATTTCTGATCTGTTGCAAGAGTCACAGCAACTCAACTACCAGAAATGGGGCATCATGATCCGTATGCTTCGTGAACGCGTGCTCTATTCTTCCTATGATCAATATATTGTCGATCTCAAGTCCTATATCGGTAAACATATTGCGTTCCTTCAGAGAACCTTTGCTGACAAGAAACCTGAAGAACCAACACCTCCATTTGTGGCGAAAAACCGTTACTACCAAATCACCAACACTACCAATGGCAGAGTGTTTGACACGATGGAAAAAGAGGGTAAGGCTGGTGACCTTGTGTGTGTTTGGGAGAAACTTGATGACCAATTCTCCCAGCAGTGGCAGATTGTTCCTGTGGGTGACTATTTCATGGTAATCAACCGTATGGGGGGGATGGCGCTCAACGATCCGACGGAGGGCACTGTGACGGCTACAACCAATGTGGGAACCCAACTGAATACAGTCGTTCCAAATGCTGATGACGACCGTCAGTTGTGGAGCATTGAGCCTCAAGGGACGAAAGGCTATTACAATCTTGTCAACAAGTATACCTACCATACGACCAATCAAAGTGGTGGTGGAACTTCAAATGGAACAGCAGTAGTGAGTTACACGACTGATTCACGTAATGCGACCAGTACAAATCGTTTGTGGATTATCGTTGCTGGTGATGAGATTGAGGATGTAAAGCCCGATGATCCTGACGATCC
>JBGUMY010000338.1:0-4777 GCA_045117095.1 Bacteroidaceae bacterium
TTCACAGGAATGGGCAAAGACCTCTACGACACGAATCCTAAAGCAAAGGAACTCTTTGACAAGGCAAATGAAATCCTTGGCTTCGACATCACGAAGATTATGTTTGAAGGCACAGCCGAAGAACTGAAGCAGACCAAGGTGACGCAGCCTGCTGTGTTCCTCCATTCCGTTATTTCTGCCATCTGCATGGGCGACGCATTCGATGCTGACATGGTGGGTGGTCACTCTTTGGGTGAGTTCTCTGCCCTCGTTGCTGCTGGTGCATTGTCTTTCGAGGACGGTTTGAAACTTGTGTCTAAGCGTGCTCAAGCCATGCAGAAAGCTTGTGAAGCTGCTCCTTCCACAATGGCTGCCATCATCGGTCTCGATGATGCCAAGGTGGAGGAAGTTTGCGCTTCTATCTCCAAGCCTGGCAACATCGTGGTTCCTGCAAACTACAACAACCCAGGTCAATTGGTCATCTCTGGTAATGTGGAGGCTGTGAACGAGGCTTGCGAAGCCCTTAAGGCCGCAGGTGCCAAGCGCGCTCTCCCACTCCCCGTGGGTGGTGCCTTCCATTCCCCTCTTATGCAGCCAGCCAAGGACGAGTTGCAGGCTGCCATCGAAGCTACGATTTTCTCTGCTCCTAAGTGCCCCGTGTCCCAGAACGTGGACGCTCAGGCTCACACCAACCCCGAGGAAATCAAGCAGAATCTCATCGCTCAGTTGACCGCTCCTGTGAAATGGACATACGAGGTGCAGGCTATGATTGCCGCTGGCGCTACAGACTTCACCGAGTGTGGTCCTGGTAAGGCGCTGCAGGGTATGATTGCAAAGATTGACCGCAATGTGACTGCACATGGCATCGCATAACATCAAAACAAGGTTCTTCAGTTGCATGGTAGTTGGGCTGATATGCTGCTGCCATGCAACTGCTCAATCTCATGCCTCAAAAGCCCCCAATATCATGGAAAAGCCTATTATCTATCAAGTTTTCACTCGCCTTTTCGGAGCCAACGCCAACAAAAACGTTAGCAACGGCACGAAGAGGGAGAATGGTTGTGGCAAGATGGCAGACTTCACAGGTACCGCACTTGCCGAAATCAAAAAATTAGGTGCTACCCACATCTGGTACACAGGTATCATCGAACATGCCACCAAGACTGACTACACGCAATACGGCATTCAGAAAGACCACCCATCTGTGGTGAAAGGGAATGCAGGCAGTCCTTATGCGATCAAGGACTATTACGACATTGACCCAGACCTTGCCACCAAAGTACCTGAACGCATGAAGGAATTCGAGAATCTTGTCATGCGTACCCATAAGGCCGACCTGAAGATGATTATCGACTTTGTACCCAACCACGTGGCACGTCAGTATCATTCTGATGCCAAGCCTGAAGGTGTGAAAGATCTTGGTGAGGAAGATGATACCACCACAGCATTCAGCCCCTATAACAATTTCTACTATTTGCCTGGCACAACATTCTCGCCCAACTTCTCTTTGCATGATGACGAGATGGGTGACTACGTGGAAAGTCCTGCTAAAGTGACAGGCAACGATTGCTTCACCTCTTGGGTGAGTCAGAACGATTGGTATGAAACGGTGAAACTTAACTATGGTGTCGATTATCAAGGCACCAACCAACTGATTTTCAATCCTTCAATCCCTAACACGTGGTTGAAGATGCGCGACATCCTGCTTTTCTGGGCAGGCAAAGGTATTGATGGCTTCCGTTGTGACATGGCCGAGATGGTTCCTTGCGACTTCTGGGGATGGGTCATTCCACAGGTGAAGGAAAAGCATCCCGACCTCATCTTTATTGCTGAGGTGTATAATCCACATGAGTATCGCAATTACATCCATCGTGGACATTTCGACTATCTTTATGACAAGGTGGGTCTCTACGACACTATCCGTACCGTCATGGCAAGCAATAACAGCGCTACCAGCATCACGTCAGCGTGGCAGAGCGTGAACGACATCCAGAGCCACATGCTTAACTTCCTCGAGAACCACGACGAACAACGCATCGCCTCCAAGTTCTTTGCTGGTAATGCGGAGAAGGGCAAACCAGCCCTGTTGGTCAGCGCATTGATGAACACGAATCCGATGATGGTTTACTTTGGTCAGGAATTGGGCGAAAAAGGAATGTATTCAGAAGGATTCAGCGGACAAGATGGACGTACTACCATCTTCGACTATTGGACGATTGACCTCATCCGTCGCTGGAGAAACAACAACAAGTTTGACGGTTCTCTCCTCTCGAAGGAAGAAAAGGACTTGCAGAAGTATTACACGAAGGTGCTCAACCTCTGTAATTCAGAGAAGGCCATTCGTGAGGGTCAGTTCTTCGACATCATGTATGTGAACCAGCACGAAGGAATGAACGAACATCGCCAATTTGCATTCCTCCGCAAGAAGGACAAAGATTTGTTGCTCGTGATTGCCAACTTCGATGACACGCCAGCACGCTCTTGGGTGAAGATTCCAGCCCATGCCTTCGAGTGCATGGACATCCCTGTCAATGAGAAGGAGTACGATTGCAAAGACCTGCTTACAGGCAAGAAGGAGAAATCCCAACGACTCATTCCTGATGGAACACTCTACGTGGAACTTCCTGCCAATGGAGGAAAGGTGCTTAAATTCAAACTCTGACGCACATAAAACTCCAACAACAATAAGGGTTGTAGCCGAAATGGTTACAACCCTTTTTCTTGGGAAGTTCTGAATCATCAGAAATTATAGGAAAGACCTAAGGTGAAGTACTCCTTGAACTGGAAGTAGCCCAACGTGTCATCATAATACTTCATGTCGCGGTTGTCATCGAATCGCCACAGCGTGTTAATCTCGCTTGAGATGTACTTGTTGAATTGGAACGTAAAGACGTTCTCCCATTCCGCTTCCACATACTCGTATGAAGTAAAACCATAGAAACGACAACGCCAAACAAAGTTCTTGGCAAGGGTCAATTTAGAGTTCAGTTCGATTTTCGAACCGAAATCCTGCTGGAAATCCTTGTCACGCATATTGTAGGATGAATGGATCGTCTCCTCCTCATCGCTGATGTAGCGCATCTTGTAAGAGAACGGCAATAGTGCCAACGAGAACGTATTGCCATTCTTCAGCGAAGGTTTGAAATCCATACCAAGTGAGGCGTATGCATCCAAAGGTGAAAGGAACTTAGAGTAAACCCTGCGATCATTGCTGCGATAACCAGGCATGAACTGTGACTTACCCTCCACCGAGAACGTGTAGAACCACGACTTGGCAGCCTTTACGCCTAACTTGGAGAAGAGGTCAATCTTATCGTTGTTCGTCAGATAGCGATGGACGGAGTCTGACGTCGCTGTCACAAAGCCCAATCGGAGGTCGAGCTTGTTTTCCCACGAGAGACGCTTCTGGTCGTTGTATTTTGCCTCAAGCAGGAGGCTGGAGAGCATCGTCACATTGTTGTTACCACCTTTATACCAGTTCTCAGAAAAGTAGTTCTGCGTGAACTGTAATCCGAACTTACCCGATGTACTCCAGAAATTAGGCTTCTGAATCTGCAAATCCACCTCCACATTGCCCACCACATCGGTCACATCTTTAATCTCGTCTACCTTGTTGTAAATCTCCGCCAAGTCATCTTTCTTTGCTTCTGTGGTCGAAGTGGGCACCACAATATCCTCCGACGTGACCTGCGAATCATGATAGTGGAACGCCAAAGAATGAGACACATAGGCGTTCATCAAGGCATGATTGGCAATAGAAATCATTTGTTTCTCACTCCTTGCCCCTTGCTCCATGTTCCTCGCCTCTCGTTCCCAAGGTAACTGGTAGTTCAAACTAAAGCCATCCTTCATGGCAGAGCTGAAATAGATGCCAGGCCCCATCAACATATACAAATAAGGAGACATCGCCACTTCTGCCGAATCTGATGGTAGCATGACAGCCTGCTTCCCCAGTTGCTGAATCTGCTTCTTATATCTCGAAACTATAGATGAATACGAAGCGCCTCCCCTACCCGACTGTGCATAGATTGACATCGACCCACACCAGAACAGCAAGAGCAGGAGCAACCACCCCCATAGTGAAGACACTTTAGTATGGAAAATACGTTTTCTGTTCATAAACTTTATGCGTAATTTTGTGCAAATTTAGGCTTTTTTGCCCATTATTCAGCACAAGTAAAGCAATTTCAGTGATAAATATTTCCTATATTCAACAAAAAGCGCTAAATTTGCACCTCAAATAGGTGTGGCAGAACCAAATCTGCCCTACAAATGACACTATAAAACATATTATAAACAACTAAAATTTCAACAACTATGCCAAACGGTAAGAAGAAGAAAAGACACAAGATCTCTACTCACAAGCGTAAGAAGAGACTGAGAAAGAATCGTCACAAGAGCAAGTAAACTGCTCGACGAAAGAAGAATGAACCCTGTATGAACCATTCTCTGTGAGGGGAATCATATAGGGTTTATTCTTTGGATCTAACACCATCCAAGGAAGAGCACATCTGAGCGAAGATGATAGCCGTTCCAAGGATGAAACTAAAACAAAACAAAAAGGTAAGCAAAAATGACTAGCGAACTAATCATCGATGCTCAGCCGAAGGAAGTCACCATAGCCCTGCTCGAAGACCAGAAACTCGTCGAGTTCCAGAAGGAAGGTCAAGACAGCAAGTACTCCGTAGGCAACATCTACGCCGGAAAAGTAAAGAAAATCATGCCGGCACTCAATGCATGTTTCGTCGATGTGGGTCATGAACGCGAAGCATTTCTGCACTACCAAGATTTAGGCAAG
>JBGUMY010000339.1:0-3359 GCA_045117095.1 Bacteroidaceae bacterium
TCTTAATTTCTTCACTTATTCTTTGGTACGTGCTTCAATCTCTTTGTTGATTTCGTCAATCTTCTCGTCAGTCAGCTCATAGCGAGAAATGATGAAGATGGCCAGACCCAGCAAAATGGCAGGAATGACACAGACGAGCCACAGGATTCCCTCTTCAGCAAAAGGAGTTTGGTCGATAACCTCGCTGTTATATCCTACGTATGCCAAGACTGCAGGGCCGACGATGCTTCCGAATGTCATACCAGCTTTGAAGAACAGTCCTGTCAAGGCATTCACAATACCAGAAATACGACGGCCTGTGGTGTACTCACCATATGAAATCACTTCAGGAACCAATGCCCACATATATCCTGTAGCCACAATCACGCCTGTGCTCTTGATGAACTGTGCCACATAAACCAACATCATGCTGGGATTCTCCATCTTGGAAATGAAATAGAGCATAGCCATGCCGATGATGGCCGCACCAAGGAAGATGTAGAACATGTTCTTCTTTCCGACCATGCGCTTGAACCAGGGAACCAGCGGCATGAACAAGAATGCAGGCAGAGAGCCTAAAGCCATGAAGATGGACAGTTCCTGAGCTGAGCCGTGCAGATTGCTGTTGATGAAGTAGGCTCCAGCAGCGTTGCCGACTGACATCATGGCGAAAGCGGTGATGAAGAAGAAGGCCAGAACTCGCAAGGGACGATTGCGGAGGAACTCCATCCAAAGGTCGCTCACCTTCACGTCTTCGGTGGTCTTGGCATCCATGACCACACGTTCCTTACATTGAGTGAAGCAGAACACGAGCAGGCAGAATCCCACAATGGCATAGATGGTCATGGTCGTGAACCATGCCGATGGGTCTTTGGGAAGGCTATCAGACGGTGCGCCTACAATCAGGGCGATGAACAATGGCAGACCTGAATTTACGGCCAACCCGCCCAGATTAGCCATAAACATACGTACCGATGTGAGCACCGTGATTTCGTGGGTGTCACGGGTCAGCGATGAGTTCAAGGCTCCGTATGGCACGTTGATGAACGTATAGAGCAACTGCATAGACACATAAGTCACGTATGCATAAATCAGCGATGGCGCGAATCCGTTCCAGAAGCAGAGGATGGCGAAGCCTGAAAGTGGAATACCCACATAGAGCAGATAGGAACGGTATTTACCAAAACGTGGGTTGCTCTTGTCTATTAAGGTGCCGACAATCGGATCCCAAATCACATTGGCCACATTGCCCACAAGGAACATGATGGCTACTGCCGAGGGGGTCAGTCCGTAGATGTCGGTGTAGAAAAACAGCAGGTAAGTGCAAATTACCTGGAAGATGAGGTTCTGGGCAAGGTCACCAGAACCGAAGCCGATGCGTTGAATCCAGCTCAGCTTGTAGAAGCCTTTGGCTTCCTGATTTACATTTTCTGTTGCCATTTGAATATAAGGTTTTGTATTGATATTGTCCTTTAGTATTATTTTAGCTCGTGCGCATGCAAATTCGCTTTGCAAAGTTAAACAAAATCCTCCACATGGCGTTGTTGTTTTGTAACAAACCTTTTCATTCTTGTTTCTTTTGTCCCCAAATGCAGGGTAGAAAGGGGGTAAATGCCCTTGTTTTACCCTCTTTTGTGTAAAAGTTTGTTAAATATTAGTACTATGTATTGCAAGGTATTACTATTTTACATACCTTTGCACCCGAAATCAATCAAGTTTAACTCTTAACTCTTAATTCTCAACTCTTAATTCTTAACTCTTAACTGAACAAAGTATGAATGTGGACAATGCAAAATCGCAGATGCGGAAGGGAATGCTGGAGTACTGCATTATGCTGCTCTTGAACGAGAAGGCATACTACACCTCCGACATCATCAAGCGTCTGAAGGAAGCAAATCTGCTCGTGGTGGAAGGCACGCTCTATCCGTTGCTGACACGCCTGAAGAACGATGGTTTGCTGGGGTATGAATGGCAGGAGAGCACGCAAGGGCCTCCTCGCAAGTATTACGTGCTGACCGATGAGGGAAAGGAAACCTTGGAGCAGTTGGATGCTGCCTGGGGCGAACTGGAACAGACGGTACGCAAACTGAAAGGCAGGCGACTGCTGATCGAAAACTGATACAACATACTTCTTTAATTTCTAATTTCAAAAATTAAAACCCAATGAAAAAAAATATAACCATCAATCTTTGTGGCAGACTCTATCAGATAGACGAGGATGCTTACGAACTCCTGAGCCACTATACCGAAACCCTGCGCAACTACTTCCTCAAGCAGGAGGGTGGCAAGGAAATAGCCGATGACATCGAGGAGCGCATCGCAGAACTCTTTGATGACCTCAAATCACAAGGCATTGCTGCCATCACCATCGAGCATGTACAAAATGTTATTTCTCGAATCGGACAGGTCGAGGAAATCGCTGGTGAAGAGGCCTCCTCCGAGACTTCCCAAGCGACAGGTGCTCAGGCAGCAGCGGCTCAACAGTCCAAGAAGTCCGTCGAGGGCAAGAAGTTCTACCGTGACTCACAGAACAAGGTGATCGCTGGTGTGCTCTCTGGCTGTGCCCACTACTTTGGCGGCTCTGCCGCTGGTTGGCGTTGGGGCTATGTGATTGCTTGTATTGCCTGGTGGTTCCTCTGTGGTGTGAATCCAGTCACCATGGGGCCTGCCATTCTCGCTGTGCTCCCCTTCGCTCTTCTTTTGGCTCCTCTATTGTTCTTCCCCTTCTTGCCTTATCTTTTGACGGCTATCTTGGCTCCTGAGGTCAAATCGGCAGAGGATGTGCTAAGGATGAAGGGTAAAGAGGTGAATCCTCAGAACTTGGCCGCAGAGGTACAAGAAGGTACGACGCTCAAACAGAAGAAAGAGAACGGCAGCACCTTCTGGAACATCCTCGTTGGCGTTCTTTCTATAGGTCTGAGCACCTTCCTCACCATCGGTTTCATCGTGGCGCTGTGCTTCTTCGTGGCATTCTTGGCAGCTCAGGATATGATGGCCGACAGATGGTGGAATGTAGATCATTTGGAAGATCTTCAAGCCATCACTATCCCTGTGATATTCAGCGGCACCCTGCTGCTTATATCTATAGGTATCTTGCTCTATTGCGCTGTCCATGCAGCGGCCAGCTCCTTTGGCAAGAGTCCATCCATGAGTGGCAAGCACCGTCTCATGTGGTTTTTCCTTTGGGTTGCTTCGTTGACAGGATTCATCGGATGTGCCGTTTGGGCTGTGGGTCGATTGGCCAAAACGCAGACAGAGCGTTGGGATAAGGAAAAGATTGAATGGAACAAAACCCATACCCATTATGGCTTTGTCTTCAACGACGATGATTGGCGATTCTTCGAAGAGAACGGCTGGAAACTGGTGACGGCTGAGAACAC
>JBGUMY010000340.1:0-2250 GCA_045117095.1 Bacteroidaceae bacterium
CAGCTTTTCGGGGCTGAAGACTTCATTCCTCTATCATCTGAGGGATTGGATTCAAGAAGACCCAGACTTCATCGAGCATCACAAGGAAGACTTGGCAGCATCGCTGGAGAAGACCATCGTGGACATTCTGATGAAGAAGTTGCGCAAGGCGGTGAAGGACACGGGCATCAAGCAAGTGGCTGTGGCAGGTGGCGTGAGTGCTAACAACGGACTTCGCAATGCTTTCCGTGACCATGCGAGACGCTATCATTGGAAAATCTTTATTCCCAAGTTCTCTTATACGACAGACAATGCTGCCATGATAGGCATCACGGGGTATTTCAAGTATCTCGATAAGGACTTTGCTTCTATTGATCTGCCAGTGTATGCGAGGATGGAGAAAAGTTGAAGAGTTGAAGAATTGAAAGATGAAAGAGGTTCGTTTTTTTTATGTTCCTAATGCCAACAGCGTGAATGAGTTGCCTGAAGAGGAGGCTCAACATGCGGTGCGTGTGCTTCGAATGGGCATGGGGGACGAAATGATGTTGATGGATGGTGAGGGTACGTTCTATCGTGCTGTCGTGACAGAAGCCACCAAGAAGCGCTGCCTCTATCGCATAGAGGAAACCATGCCTCAGGAGCATCAATGGCTGCCCCATCTCCATTTGGCCATGGCACCGACCAAGAATATGGACCGGACTGAATGGTTTGCTGAAAAGGCGACAGAGATTGGTTTCGATGAGTTGTCCTTCCTAAGATGTCATTGGTCGGAAAGAACAATCATCAAAACGGAGCGTATTGAAAAGATTCTTGTCTCTGCTATGAAGCAGAGCCATAAAGCATGGAAACCCATAATAAATGAAATAGTGGATTTCACAACCTTTTTGCAACTGGTGAAGAGTAGGGAAAAGGCGAACGGAAAGCCCATGCAGAAGTTCATCTGCCACTGTTACGAAGAGGAAGGATTGGGACAGAAAGTGGTCTTAAAGGATGCCGTGAAAACAGGAGAAGATGTGCTGGTGATGGTAGGACCCGAGGGCGATTTCTCCATCGACGAAGTGAAACAAGCGGAAGCAGCTGGGTTTCAGAGCATCACTTTGGGACAAAGCCGTCTGCGTACAGAAACAGCAGCGCTGGTTGCCGTGCATATTATTAATCTCATCAATCAATAACACATGAAAAAGATTCATTTGATTTCAATGTTGCTGTTGGTGGTTGGAGTGTTCTGCTCATGCACCAACAAGGATTACCAGAAAGCCATTCCCGCAAATGCTTCGCTGGTAATGAGAGTGGAATTGGGAAACATTGCCCAGAAATCAGACCTTTTGAAATCGGAGGCTATGAAGACATTAGAACAGTCGTTGGACGCCACCGTAAAGAAGGAGGATATGAAAAAAATGAAGGCCTATCTGAGTGATCCTACAGAAATAGGGTTGGATTTCCGTGAACCTGCTTATTTCTTCATGGTTGGCATGGAAACGTTCGGCCTAACCATGAAAGTGGAAGACGAAGGTGCTTTGAAGGACTTCATCACATTGCTCCAACAGCAGGGTATGGCCACAAAACCTGTGGAAAAAGATGGTCTGATGTGTGGCACATTGATTGATGAGATTCACTATTCTTATGATGCAAACGCATGTCTGCTCATTGCTTCACCTCAAGGCCAGAGCAAATCGGCAACCAGTCGCATGGTACATGAGTTAATGAATCAGAAGGAAAGTGATAGTTTCCTTGGCACGGATGGTTTTGACCGTCTGAATGATACGGATGGCGACGTAACTCTTTACACCAATGTGGGCAACCTGCCTAAAGATATGGTTGCTCCCTTATTGAAACTTCTTCCTGACAACCTCATCCCCAAGGACTTGGATATTGTGGCTGATCTGAAGTTTGAGGATGGCAAGGCAACTCTCAAAGGACGTGTGTATGGCAATTCGAACGAAGCGAAGAACATCATCCAAACTGCTAATGACGAATTGGGCGAAATTGATGGTGCATTCCTCGATAAAGTGTCAGACAATATGATGTTATGGATGAGTGCCAATGTGAAGGGGAAATGGCTGCTGGAACATCTGAAAGCTGATGCGTCCATCAAGGAGATGATCTTCATGATGGAGCGTGCCATTGATATTGAGCAGATGGTGAAGGCTGTAGATGGTGATTTGACCATTGAAGTGCAGCAAGGAGTGGATGGTCCTAACGATACTGAATATGTGGCTTATGCCCAGTTGAATAATACCGATTTTCTGAATGATGTGGACTACTGGAAAC
>JBGUMY010000341.1:0-14869 GCA_045117095.1 Bacteroidaceae bacterium
CCATCGATCTGAGTGTGATTGCGGCCGTACTGTCGAGCAATGTTGATACGGGCATCCCACGTGACATCTGCTTCGCTGGTGAAGTGGGGTTGAGTGGCGAGGTGCGTCCTGTGAGCCGTATCGCCCAGCGCATTGCAGAAGCGGACAAGTTAGGATTCCATAAAATCATCATTCCACGTGCCAATATGAATGGTCTTGACATGGGTAAATTCAAGATACAGGTTGTGCCTGTAAGGAAGGTGGAAGAGGCGCTGAGAGAGCTGTTTGGATGACAAATGGAATTTTTAACAATATTTGTGCATATCGCAAATATATGAATGACACATAGTTGTAGAATCCGTTGGAAAACTTGTGCACAATTCATTTTGTCAGTTCGTTTTTTTTTAGTAATTTTGCAGCCAAAATCGTAAAGTCAAAAAATTGTAAGCACTTAAAGAATTATGTCGGTTCAGAAAACAAGGGCTCTCTTCGTGGATGTGGCTCGTCAACTCTTTGCCAAGTATGGCTTTGAGGAGACGTCTATGAACGATATTGCGGTGGGTGCCAACAAGGGACGCCGTACGCTTTATACATATTTCAATAGCAAGGACGAGATTTATCTGGCAGTCATTCAGACAGAATTGGAACGTTTGTTCGAACGTATGGAGGAAGTGGCACGTCGAAACATCTCGCCTGATGAGAAGATGGTTCAACTGGTCTTTGCACATTTGGAAGTGATGAAGGAGGCTGTGTATCGCAACGGAAATTTGCGTGCCGAGTTTTTCCGTGATGTGTGGAAGGTGGAATCTATGCGTAAGAACTTTGACAAGAATGAGATTAACCTGTTCCGTCGTATCATGAACGAAGGTATCGACAAAGGGGTGTTCGACATCCGTAATGTGCGTCTATCGGCTGAAATCATGCACTACTGCCTGAAGGGTTGCGAGGTTCCTTACATCTATGGGCGGTATGCTGTTCAGACAGCGGAAGAGCTCTATCCTTATGTACGAAGCATGGTGCTCAAGCATTTGTGCAAGGCTCCGAGATATGGAGGGTATTGAGAGTTGAGAGTATTTTGTAATTAAGAGTTAAGAATTATTAGTTAAGAACCTTTAGCTCGACGAAGTCAATTAAGAAAGAGTGAAGGGTGGAGAGTTGATAGTTAAGAGATAAGGGTTGAAATTTTACATTATAAACATATTAAAATTATAACATTCATGGGACTTTTACAAGGTAAGACAGCGATTGTTACGGGTGCCGCACGTGGCATTGGTAAGGCTGTCGCAATGAAATTCGCACAGGAAGGTGCAAACATCGCATTCACAGATTTGGTATTGAACGATGACATGGCTGCAGGTCTTGAAGCCACTCGTAAGGAGATAGAGGCATTGGGCGTCACTTGTCGTGCTTATGCAGGTAATGCGGCTGATTTTGCTGAGACTGAAGCTGTTGTGAAGAAGATTCACGAGGATTTTGGTTCTATCGACATTTTGGTGAACAACGCTGGTATCACGAAGGATGGGCTGATGCTTCGTATGACGGAGGCTCAGTGGGATGCCGTGCTCAACGTGAACCTGAAGTCTGCATTCAACTTCATCCACGCTTGTGCTCCTATCATGCTTCGTCAGCGTGGTGGTTCCATCATCAATATGTCTTCAGTGGTAGGTGTTCACGGCAATGCAGGTCAGTGCAACTATTCAGCTTCTAAGGCTGGTATGATTGGTCTGGCAAAGTCTATCGCTCAGGAACTCGGTCCCAAAGGCGTACGTGCCAATGCCGTGGCTCCTGGCTTCATCGAGACAGCTATGACTGCACAGTTGCCAGAGGAAATCCGTGCTGACTGGATGAAGAAGATTCCACTCCGTCGTGGTGGTCAGGTGGAGGACATCGCTAATGTATGTCTCTTCCTCGCCTCCGACATGTCCAGCTATGTGTCTGGTCAGGTCATTCAGATTGACGGTGGCATGAACATGTAATGGAAGTCATCTACGAAGATAATCACATCATCATTGTTTCGAAGACCACAGGTGAGATCGTGCAGGGCGACAAGACTGGCGATAAACCTCTGAGCGAAACAGTGAAGCAATACATCAAGGAAGTGTACGCCAAGCCTGGCGACGTCTTCCTTGGTGTTGTTCATCGTCTCGACCGCCCTGTGTTCGGACTCGTCCTGTTTGCACGTACTTCCAAGGCTTTGGCACGTCTCAATGCCATGTTTGCAAACGGCGAAGTGAAGAAGACTTACTGGGCGATAGTCAAAGATATGCCCCCACAACCAGCAGGCACCCTCACACATTGGTTGGTTCGCAACGAGAAGCAGAATAAATCATACGCTTATGACCATGAGGTGCCCCACAGCAAGAAGGCTATCCTTGACTACAAGGTCATTGGCCATTCTGACAACTACTATCTCATTGAGGTGAATCTCAAGACGGGTCGTCACCATCAAATCCGTTGTCAGTTAGCTAAGATGGGGTGTCCCATCAAGGGCGACCTCAAGTATGGTGCCAAGCGAAGCAATCCTGATGGCAGCATCTCCCTTCTCAGCCGCACTATGCACTTCATTCATCCTGTCAGCAAAAAAGAAATTGCCATCGAAGCCCCCCTGCCTGATGACAATCTCTGGAAATTATTCGATCACGTATGCCTTGACGATTCGGACTTCCTGTAAAGGCACATCTTTGGCATCGGTCTTGAGTTTTTGGATGGCTTCGACAGCTTTCATGCCTTCCACCACCTCGCCAAAGACAGTGTATTCGTTGTCGAGCCAAGGAGCGCCACCATGCACTTTGTAGGCCTTGCGCAATTCGTTGGGGTAGGTGATGGGTGGATTCTCAGAAACCTCATAGCGGGCTTCGTCCCTCAATTTCTCTAAGAGGTTGCTCACACCATCACGATCACGGGCTGCACGTAGGGCATCCAATTTCTCCTTGTTCGCTAACTGCTTCTTGATGTAGAGAGTCTCGGCATCCCGTTGTTCACGAGCCGTCTCAAAGCCATCCATGTCGGCATCTGTGCAAGTCTTGCCTGTTACGATGTAGAACTGGTATTTGTCGCTCATGCGTTCAGGATTCTCCTCATCGCCATCTCGGGCAGCAGCAAGCATGCAACGACGGTTGAAGTGCTGGGGCCACAGGATTTCCGCAGGGATGCGTTCTGTGATGGTGTCACCCTCTGCATTTACTTTCGCTTCCCATCCTTCAGGACGTGTGGCGGGGTCGCCTGTCTGAATCATGAAGTTGCGGATGACACGATGGAAGGTCACGCCAGTATAGTAGCCCTCCTGTACATTGTGGATGAAGTTGTCGCGATGGCCAGGTGTGTCGTTGTACAATTTCACACGGATTTCGCCAAGGGTGGTTTCGAGCACCACCTCCGTTTCCTTTTCTCCGCTTTGGCCTGTGCATCCCAAGCAGACGAGACAGCAAGTCCAAAGGGTGATGACAATGATTTTTTTCATGATGATACAAATTATTTGTTTGCAAAGATAAAGGAATTTGCTGACATACCCAAACAAAAAAAATGAAATCCATCACGGATTCCATTTTCCTTGTCATTTTCTACTGAAAAATCAAAAATGAACCTAAATCTTTTACTAACCTAAAACCTATTGTATAACCTAAAACCTATGTCTAATATTACTAATTACTTTTCACCTATGAGCGATGTCTTATCCTGTGTAAAACAATCAATTTACCTTATCAATTACTTATTATAGAACGATTTCTTTTGCCTTTTTTCTTTTGACACTGCAAAGGTACGACCTTTTTATGAAGTGGAGGTTATAAATTTTCGAAAAACTTTTAAAAGGACTCAATTATTTGATATAAATCAATCATTGTGTACGCACACAGTGAAAAATGCGTTTTTTTTGACAAATTGGCTTTACTTTTTATGCATATTATTTGTGGGGTCGAAAAAGAATGCCTAAATTTGTACTTGAAAATGATTTGAGGATATGTTTAGTAGTGTTTCAATCATCATTATCGTCATTTTGTGCCTCGCTGTTGCAGTGATGGCATATTTATATTTTCGTGAACATCGACAGGGCTACAAGTACAGAAAGGGCATGGCGGTGCAGAAGGTTTATTTGCAGAACATGAGCCATGACATTCGTACGCCGATGAATGCCATCTGTGGTTTTTCGCAGATTCTTTGCAATAAGCAGATTCGTGATATGCTCTCTGAGAAGGAAATAGAAGAGTATGGAGTGATTATCCAGAGTAATACCGACCTCTTGAGCACGTTGGTGAATGACATCCTTGACATCTCCGACATGGAGAGCGGAAAGTATCGTATGAATATTGGCACGTGCCATGTGAACGATGTTTGTCGCAAAGCCATCAGCACGGTGAAGTATCGTTGTCCCGATGGGGTGAACATGTACATGACTACCGATGTGCCTGATGACTATACGATCCAGAGTGATGCTCAGCGTGTGGCGCAGGTGATTATGAACTACCTGACCAATGCGGAGAAACATACGGAGGTAGGTGAAATACGTGTGCATGTATCGTTGGACGAGCATCCTGGCATGGTCACGTTCTCTGTGACGGATACTGGTGAAGGCGTGTCACCTGAGAATGCGGAACGCATTTTTGGACGTTTCGAGAAGTTCAATACCATCAATGGTGGAACGGGGCTGGGGTTGCCGATTTGTCGTAAGATTGCCACGCAGTTAGGTGGTGAGGCGAAACTTGACCTCACTCATCAAGGCAAGGGCGCACGTTTCATCTTCACACATCCGATTTAGTCAACTGTCTGACGATGAGTTTCACCAAGAAGTAGATGAGGGCTGCCAGCAAGAGGTAGCCCACATGAACTAATGTAGTCCATGAAATGATGAGATAGACCAGCATGGCTGCTCCGACGAGTTTGGCCAAATAGGTGATGCCTGGTTGGAAGTAGAAATGGTGATAGACCTCATCGATAACAGCAATGAAGGTGATGATGACCAACCACAGAACCACCACAAGTGCTGCCATCAGAGGGGGAAGCACCAACGGATTAAGGGTGGGATGAAAGTAGTATTCTTGCCAAAACTCAGGCACGAAGTTCTGCACAGACGCATAGAGCGAAGCCATGATGCTTGTCCACAGGAGGAAGAAGGCTGGGTAGATGCTGGGCATCTCGCTGAGGAAGTCGAGCAGATGTATTACCTCCTGTTTCAGGAAATCTTTTCTCTTTACATTTTTCTTTCTGCCGATGAGAAAGGCAATGAGTCCCAATGCTAATAAGGCCGACATCCAAATGGCACGGCTGCTGGAAAGAGCATCGAGCATTTCAGAGATGGTATCATTGGGTGTCGCACCCTTCAGCAATTCTTTCTCTCGAATCCATCCCATATTGTACTGGTTACTCGCCACCTTCACCCAGATGGAGTCGATGGAGTCGCCAGGCACGGTTTTGATGGCTGCCACCGCAATCTCATCACCTTTGTGTACATAGCAAGTGTCGCTGATGAGGTCGCCCTCACGAGGAATGAGCGTGAGGGAATCAGCCTTGACGAGAAAATTGAAATTCTCCGAGTAATGGTGTGTCAACCTAAATTCCAACGAATCCACTTGCTGACGGGTCAAGCTCATCAGTGTAGTGTCTTCGGCTGTGGTGGTATCGACAATGGTCACGATGACAGGCACAGAATCGCTATCGGTTGGTGCAGCCTCGATGGGCTTTGACACGGAACCACCCACACATGAGGCAATCAGAAGCGCTAGAAGGACGTATAGTAACTTTCTCATGGTTATTGGGAGGATTGGAGATAAAGTTTCATGAAGCAGTTCTTGCAGTCAAATTCCACACGGAAAGTCTTTCCGTTGGTGAGGCGAAGAGAGAGAGGCATCGCTTTTCCTCCTTCTTTCAAACATTGTTTCAATTGCCTACGGATGCAGTATTTGGAAATCATGACAGGGGTTGCCTCGTCATGTGTCAACTCGTAAGGCTCAGGCATCTCGATGCGGATAGGTTCGTGGACTTGTTTTTCTAATGGGTAGAATATCATCCGTTCTGCGGTGAGCTGGTCAGTCAGTTCCCTTCGGCATTGACTCAGCAGGGACGAGGGGATGAAATAATTCTTTTGCAAGTGGATATTCACCTGTTGTGCCTCGAAGATGGTACCTCCCAACTTGCTCAATTGCCGTTCGATATTTTCCTTCTGATGGGTGTGTGCCAATTCAAAAGTCTCTTGGAGGTCTATTTGAGCCGTCAATCCATCCTCATCCGTCATGCTGATTCTGTTTTCATACACATCGATGTTTATGCCAATCTTTCGTTCAGCCGATGGCTTGCTGAGCATCTTGTCCCATTCGATATCCTGATTGCGGAAATACTGGATACCCTTCTGAGGTCGGAACGTATCGGCATTGTTCACTCTGAATCCCACTAACTGCCCCTTCTCAATGTAGCAAAGGCCATCGCCATTGTGCAGCACCGTCTGACGTGTGACAGGTTCACCCATCGCTTTGGGAGTGTCGATGTTGGCATTGGGTTGGCTCACATCCTTCACAAAACCTCGATTGAAACTCTTCTTGACATCAGGCTTGAACTTTAGATGTACTTTCCCAGAGGAGGCACGGCAAAATTCTTTAGGGTGTTGGGCAATCACAGCGTCGAGAGCTTCAGAATAAGCAGCTGTCACATTCTTCACGTAATCGGCATCCTTCAGACGTCCTTCTATCTTCAGCGATGAGGCGCCAGCCTTCAGGAGTGCTTCGAGATGTTCTATCCGGCAGTTGTCCTTCAAGGAAAGTAGGTGCTTGTTTTTCATTACAAGTTTGCCGTCAGCCATGAGATCGAATGCCATTCTGCACACCTGCGCACATTCCCCTCGGTTAGCACTTCTCCCGAACAACGCTTCGCTGGCATTGCATCGCCCACTCAAGCAGACACACAAGGCACCATGCACAAAGACTTCCAGTTTCGTCTGGGAACAAGTGTTGTGTATCTTCTGGATGGTGTCAAGGGGGAGCTCACGGGCTAACACGACTTGGGGAAAGCCTAAGTCTGCTAACATCTGCACCTTCTCTGGCGTGCGATTATCCATCTGCGTGCTGGCATGGAGTGGGATAGGGGGCAGGTTGAGGCTGAGGATGCGGAGGTCTTGAATGATGAGGGCATCCACCTGAATGCTGTGCAGTTGCCAGATGAGCCGTTCCACCGCTTGTGTCTCTTCCTCAAAAACGAGGGTGTTCACCGTCACATACACTTTCGCCTTATATAGATGGGCGAACTTTACCAATCGCTCGATATCTTCCACGCTGTTGCAGGCTGCAGCACGGGCACCATGAGATGTGGCACCTATATAGACAGCATCAGCACCGTGGCGTATTGCCTCGATGCCAATGTCCGCAGTCTTTGCTGGAGCGAGAAGTTCGATGCTTCGCATTATTCCTTGATATCGTCGATGTTGAACGGCGTCTCTTGATATACGTAATAGTTCAGCCAGTTGGTGTAGAGCAGGTTAGCAGCAGCGCGCCATTTCACCAAAGGGTGTTTTGAAGGGTCGCCTCCAGGATAGTAATTCTGGGGTTTGTTGATGGGCAACCCCTTCTTCAGGTCACGCTTATATTCACCATCCAGCGTCATGGGTGAGTATTCTAAATGACAGGTGATGAAAAATTCCCTTCCGTTCCTTGCCTCCACGATGGTTACACCTGCTTTGGGGCTTTCGGCGATGATGTGCAGGTTGGGCACTTTCTCGATGTCCTTGCGCAGCACTGTGCAATGACGGCTGTGAGGAGCATAGAATTCATCGTCAAATCCTCTGAAGATGGGAAGTTCAGGAGACAACATCTGGTGCTTAAATACGCCAAACACCTTGTGCGGGGTGTTGTGCTTGGGCACGCCATAGAAGTGGTACAACCCTGCAAATGCAGCCCAACAGACGTAGATGGTGCTTGTGACGTGACTGTGTGCCCAGTTGAACACCTCTTGTAGTTCCTGCCAATACGTCACCTCCTCATAATTGATGAACTCCAAAGGAGCGCCTGTCACGATGAGTCCATCGTACTTCTCCTTCTTCATGTCCTCAAAGTTGCGATAGAACGCCATCATGTGTTCGATGGGTGTGTTCTTGCTGGTGTGCGACTTGATTTTCATGAATTCCACCCTGATCTGCAAGGCAGAGTTCGAGAGGATGCGGATGAAGTCTGTCTCCGTCGTGATCTTCAGCGGCATGAGATTGAGCACAGCCAAGCGGAGCGGACGAATCTGCTGACTGTCTGCTCGCTTGTAGCCCATCGTGAAGATATTCTCCTGCTTCAGTTCATCGATGGCGGGAAGTTGATCGGGTAGGATTAATGGCATTACTTATTCTTGATGTAGTTCACGATCCATTCGCCCACTTCCTTCGTGCCATATTTCGCACCACCTTCCACTTGAATTTCAGGGGTACGCACATTTTGGTCGAGGGATGCGTTCACGGCCTCTCGAATGAGAGCGCCTTCTTTCTTCAGATCGAAGTACTCGAAGAGCATGGCAACAGAGAGAATCTGAGCCAATGGATTGGCAATATTCAAGCCTTTTGCTTGAGGCCAACTACCATGAATGGGTTCAAACACAGGGGTGTGTTCACCTGTTGAAGCTGATGGAAGCAAGCCCATAGAACCTGTGATACAAGAACCCTCGTCGGTGAGGATGTCACCAAAGGTGTTCTCAGTCACCATCACGTCGAAGAATTTGGGTTCCTGAATCATGCGCATCGAAGCGTTGTCCACATACATGAAGTCGGTGGTCACATCAGGATATAGGGGAGCCATCTCCTGAGCTACAGCACGCCACAGACGGCTTGAAGCCAGCACGTTGGCCTTATCCACAACAGTCAGGTGCTTTCTGCGCTGACGGGCATACTGATAAGCCACCTTCAAGATGCGTTCTACCTCGGCACGAGAGTAAGCATTGGTATCGTAGGCATAGTCGTTTCCTTCCTTTTTTTCTCCAAAATACATGCCACCTGTCAATTCACGGATGCAGATAAAGTCAGCACCACGCACCAATTCGTCCTTCAAAGGTGACTTGTGTACAAGGCAATCGAAAGTGGTTACAGGGCGGATGTTGGCAAACAAACCGAGTTTCTTTCTCATAGCTAACAGACCCTGCTCAGGCCGCACCTTGGCATTAGGATTGTTGTCAAACTTGGGGTCACCCACTGATGCAAAGAGTACAGCATCAGCCTCCATGCAGGTCTGGAATGTGTCCTCTGGGAAAGGGTCACCCACCTCATCAATGGCATGAGCGCCACAGATGGCTTCCTTGTAACTCACTTCGTGTCCAAATTTCTCAGCAATGGCGCTGCAAACAGCTACACCTTGCTCCATAATCTCTGGTCCGATACCATCACCGGCCAACACAGCAATTTTCAGTTTCATATCTTTATTAATTATAAATTCTTTCGTGTATTACCTTATCTTCCATAAAGCATGGATGCACAGGGCCATAGCCATGTCCAAACTCATATTCAGCACCTAAAGCAATGGCTTTGCCGATGAACTCTTCACCCTTTTCGACCGCCTTCTCCAAGTCGTAGCCTTTAGCTAAATAAGTAGCGATGGCTGAGGAGAACGAGTCGCCTGTACCATTCACATTGTGGGTGGGGATACGTCGCTTTCTGAACTCCCTCACTTCGCCAGTCTCAGCATTGTATAGGAAGTCTGATAGCATATCTTGGGCAGAAGATCCATGGCCTGCATACTCCTGACTCTCCATGCTCTTCACGATGACACTGTTGCCCCATTGTCCCAGTTCCTTGATGTCCTCGGTGATGTTGGTGATTTTCCTCTTCAGCAGCACCTCTGCCTCACGGAAATTGGGCGTAATGAGCGTCGCAATGGGAAATAATTTCTCTTTATAGGCATTGATGCTCTCGTTGCTCACCAACTGCACACCGTTGCTGTCGACAATGACAGGGTCAATCACCTTCTTCACATAGGGATAGTGCTTCAACAGTTCTGCCACGCCATCGATAATATCAGCAGTGGGGAGCACACCTGTCTTGATGCATTGTGCACCTACATCGCCCAGAAATGACTCAGCTTGGCTCACTACCAATTCTGCTGGCATTGGTGTTACACTCTTCACATGGCGTGTGTCCTCATCCACAATACCTGTCAGCGCACAAGCCGCATAGCCTCCACAAGCTGTGATGGCCTTGATGTCTGCTTGCATGCCAGCACTGCCCAAAGGCTCACTGCCCGCAATCACAAAAACGATGTTGAGTTGCTTCTTGCTCATGTACATTATTTATAATTGGGTGCAAAGGTACGGATAAGTGAGCGAAATACCAAATTTATTTGGGTATTTCCAAGATGTAGCCTACCTTTGACATAGTCAATGTACGGATAAATGAGCAAAAGACTAACTTTATACCTTTATTCTTGCCCGTTCCAGAACTCCCATGAGGCGATTGCCTGCAGGTGGAGCATTTCGAGGCCATTCTTGACGGTTGCTCCTTGGGCTGCACCACGTTTCATGAAGAGGGTCTCGAGAGGATTGTACACAAGGTCATAAAGGAGGTGATTCTCGTTCGTGGTTTCGTAGGGGAGGGTGGGGCACTCATCCACATGAGGGTACATGCCCACAGGGGAACAATTGACTATGACTTCGTATTCCTGCAAGAGCGATGGCGTCACGTCTTCATACGTAATCACTCCCTCACGAGCAGAACGACTGACAAACAACGTTTCCATCCCCAATTTCTCAGCCAATCCATAACGAATAGCCTTTGATGCGCCGCCTGTTCCCAAGATGAGAGCCTTTTGATGATGAGGCTTTAAGAGGGGCTTGATACTATTGACAAAGCCAATTACATCGCTGTTGAAACCCTTCAATTTTTCTCCAACTCTCACCACATTGACCGCCCCAATCGCTTGAGCTTCCTCACTCAACTCGTCCAGATACGGCATCACTTGCTGCTTGTAGGGGATGGTGACGTTGAGTCCTCTCAACGCCGGGTTGTTCTTGATGATGTTGGGAAACTCCTCGATGGAAGGAATCTCGAAGTTCAGATACTGGGCATTGATTCCCTCTTTCTCAAATTTCTCTGTGAAGAAGTTGCGAGAGAAGGAATGTCCGAGGGGATAACCAATCAATCCGTATGTGTTCATTTTGTTGCTGTGTAAAGGATGCACATGCCGAAAGGCAAGCGTTTGAAGTTGACGTTTTGAAATCCTGCCTGTTGGATAATTCTTTGCATGCGTTCCGCTTGAGGCACAGCATCCATGGTGGCAGGCAGATAGGAATAGGCGGTTTTGTCTTTCGAGAAGATTTTTCCCAGCACGGGCATTACCGCTTTCTTATAGATCCAGAAGAGTTGCTTCATGGGGAAGGAAACTGGGGTGCAGAGGTCAACCACAGAGAGATGTCCGTTTTCGTTCAGCACACGGTGCATCTCCTTCAAACAATCGTCAAGGTTCTGGAAATTGCGTAGAGCGAAAGCAGAGATGACAGCATCGAAAGAATTGTCAGCAAAAGACATCTTTGCGCAGTCCTCTTTCTGAAAGGTGATGATATTGGAGAGCCCAAGTTTCTCAACCTTCTCGCGACCAATCGCCATCATTCCCTCGCTGATGTCAATGCCGATGACTTTTTGAGCATTCAGTTTTTGAGCGGCAAGGATAGCAAAATCGCCCGTGCCAGTGGCAATGTCGAGAATAGAAGAACCACTCTTTTTTTGCAGATATTCGATGGCAGCCTTACGCCAGATGCGATCAACGCCGAAACTGAGCGTGTGGTTGAGGGTGTCGTAAGAGTTGGCGATGTTGTCAAACATCTGCTCCACCTGCTCACGTTTCGTACCCTTCTCGCCGTATGGTTTGATCTGCTCTTGTTTGTACATGATAAAAGATTGAAGAATTGAAGTCAGGGCTAATAAGCCGCATAGCAACTTCAATTCTTCAATTTTTCAATTCTTTAATTTTTATTCAAATAATTCATCACGTTCTTCTCGATGCGGGTAGTGATGTCCTCATCCGAAGTTTCCTTCACGAACTTCTCACCGATGATGTGCTCGTAGAGTTCGATGTAGCGGTCGCTGACAGACTCTGCATATTCGTCGGTGATTTCAGGCATCACCTGTCCGGGCTGGTTCATGAAGTTGTGGTCGATGAGCCACTGGCGCACGAACTCCTTCGAGAGTTGTTTCTGAGGTTCGCCCTTGGCAAACTTCTCCTCATAGCCTTCGGCATAGAAATATCGGCTGGAGTCGGGCGTATGAACTTCGTCGATGAGGTAGACTTTGCCGTCACGCTTACCAAACTCATACTTTGTGTCCACGAGGATGAGTCCCTTCTCAGCGGCCATCTTGGTGCCGAGGTCGAAGAGGGCGTAAGTATATTGCTCCATCACCTCATAGTCCTCCTTGCTCACAAGACCCTGGGCGATGATTTCCTCCTTCGAGATATTCTCGTCATGACCCTCGTCAGCTTTGGTGGTAGGGGTGATGATGGGCTTGGGGAACTTCTGGTTTTCCTTCATACCTTCAGGTAGGGTGATGCCGCAGAGGGTGCGGTTACCAGCCTTGTACTCACGCCAAGCTGAACCTGTCAGATAACCACGAATAATCATCTCCACACGGAATCCCTCACACTTCAGCCCCACAGTTACCATGGGGTCGGGCGTAGCGAGTTTCCAGTTGGGCACGATGTTGGCAGAAGCATCGAGGAACTTCGCAGCAATTTGGTTGAGAACCTGCCCCTTGAAAGGGATACCTTTAGGTAGTACGACGTCAAAGGCCGAGATGCGGTCGGTGGCGACCATCACCATCAGATCGTCATTGATGTTGTACACGTCACGGACTTTCCCGTGATACACTTCCTTCTGACCTGGAAAGTTGAAATTAGTCCTTGTTAAAGCTTTCATATTGTAATGAAATTAATGATTTGATTCTTTATTCTCATTGAACAGCGGATACTTCGTATTGCTCTCATACTGATGATACGCGTTCACGATTCTTGTCACTAGTTTGTGACGCACGATGTCTCGTTCGTCCATCTCCACAAAAGCGATGCCCTTCACATCCTTCAACACCTCGCGAGCCTCCTTTAGACCGCTCTTCACGTTGCGTGGCAGGTCTATCTGCGTTAGGTCGCCCGTGATAATCATCTTCGTGTTCTGTCCCATGCGGGTAAGGAACATCTTGATTTGCTGTGTGGTCGTGTTCTGCGCTTCGTCCAAAATGACCACGGCATCATTCAGTGTCCTGCCTCGCATGAAGGCCAGCGGAGCAATCTGGATGACGTTCTGCTCCATGTATTCCGTCAGTTTCTGTGCGGGAATCATGTCCTGCAGGGCGTCGTAGAGCGGTTGCAGATAAGGGTCAATCTTTTCCCTCATGTCGCCAGGCAGGAAGCCCAACTTCTCGCCTGCCTCCACCGCTGGACGGCACAGGATGATTTTTCTGATTTCCTTGTTCTTCAGGGCTCTCACTGCCAGTGCAATGGACACATACGTCTTGCCTGAACCTGCAGGGCCGATGGCAAAGAGCATATCGTTCTCACGATAGGCATCTACTAACGTTTTCTGATTCTCCGATCTGGCTGCGATAGCCTTACCAGTCACGCTGTAGCAGATGGCGTTCCCGTCAGCCACATGTCCGCTGGGCATTTCGCCCTTCACGATTTTCAGAATTGCCTCCTCGTTCAGCGAGTTGTACTTGGCGCAATGCTCTTGCATTTTTTTGATATTTTCCTCAAAGGCACACATTTCCTCCTCATCGCCCATCACCTTGATGATGTTGCCTCTCGCCACAATCCTCAACTTCGGATACAGCGCCTTAATCATTTGCAGATGTACATTCTGCACCCCATAAAATGTCACGAGGTCGATGTCCTCCAACACGATCATTTTCTCAATCATGGTGCAAAGGTAGTGCAAATCACACAAAGTACCAAATTTATTTGGCTCCCAAAACTATTTCTCATATTTTTTCCCTTTTTTTCTATGGCAGTAATGAAAAAGGCCGTATCTTTGCAACTTCAAAAAATCAAACCAGTATACGATAAGCAATATATGAAAGCCAGAAAGATGAAGATACTTTTTTCCCCACTGGTCATTGTTTTCCTCGCAATGCTCTGTGGTTGCAATCTGGGCGACACCAGATGTCGTTGCAGGAAGAACTCTACTGAAGTGTCGGTCAAGAAAGACTTTTTCACCCTGTGGAACTCCTGTGAAGCCTTGACGGCTTTGCAAGAATACGTGGAAGACGTGACAAATCCGAAATCTGCGAATTTCATCAAGGAAGAGGACAGAATTGCCACGTTTGACATGGATGGTACCTTCATCGCCGAACTCTATCCCACCTATTTTGAGTATAATATGTTTGAATATCGTGTGTTAGAGGATGAGACGTACAAAGACATCGCCCCCAATGATGTCAAGCAGACAGCGCAGGAAATCAGAGACTTTGTCAGGAATGGCACAGCGCTTCCCGCACATTTTGACATGAAGCACGCACAGGCAGCAGCTAAAGCGTATGAAGGGATGACACTGGCTGAGTTTGATGCCTATGTCAAGGCGTATGCAGCCAAGCCTGCCAACGGATTCAAGGGGATGACCTACGGCCAGAGTTTTTACAAACCCATGCTTCAGGTGTTTGACTATCTGACAGCCCATGGTTTTACGTTTTATGTTATTTCTGGTTCCGACAGGTTCATCTGTAGGGCGTTGGTAGAACCTCTTGGCATCAAGCCCAACCGAGTGATAGGCATGGATGTGAAACTCCACTCCAGCAATCAGGGAAACGAGGAAGGTGTCAATTACACGATGAGCCGTAAAGAAGACCTTGTTAGAACGGATGAACTAATTATTAAGAATCTGAAGACCAACAAGGTGTTGCAAATTATTCAAGAGATAGGTAAAGTTCCTGTTTTGTCGTTTGGAAACAGTGGTGGTGACTGTG
>JBGUMY010000342.1:0-7197 GCA_045117095.1 Bacteroidaceae bacterium
CATGAAGGATGGAAAGACAAAGAAAGTGCTGGTTAAGTGAGAACAAAGAACCAAGGTTGCTTGGAGTCTTTGTCGAACGTAAAGCACTTGCGAGAAGCGAACGTGTTTATGAAGTAACCTTTCATGATAACAGACAAAGAAGGTGGGCATTCTCATAGGTGCCCACCTTCTTGTGTTCGTATTGATTCTTCTACAGGTTGTATGATGAGGGGGGAACGATCCGTTCAGTCAGCTAACGATGAAGGGGAAAACACCCTGATTTAGGATCCTCTTCATGGAGGCATAATAAAAGCCTAAAGGTTCTCCTTTTTGCAGATAAAACAAACTGAATTTAGTGTCAGAATACCCATCGGGCTTGCAATTGCAAGTCCTCCCGATGGTTCGTGTCAATCATCTCCAGGTCACTACCAATGGTATCGCGATTGAAATACTTTGTCATGCCGAATTTGGTATGGAGGAAAAGTTTGTCCTTATAGATGGGAATGGAAGCGAGCACAGTGGCACGGATGCCCTGGTCGTAATAAGACACGGAACCGAATGTGTAGAGAAGGGATGGCTCGTTATGGTACACACGAGCGTTGTAGGAATCTGTGTCGAAATAGGTGATGCCGAGGTCAATGCGGCACTTGGTTTTGGGATGCTGCCAACGGAGGTTCTCACCAACAGCATAGCCTATCTCATTGGGATTGGTTCCAAATTGGATCATCGTTCCTGTGGCTGAAGTGCGAAGGCTCAGAAAAGAGGATATATTGTAGTTCAGTTGTAGCTTGAACGTATGGTGCGAGTCATATTCCAACACCGTCAGGGTCTTACCTTGCGCATCCAACTTCAAATCCTTTTGCTTCGACTTCAACCGATAGCGTGCTAACAGATTCCATTGCCGACTGGGCGAATAGAGCGCCTGTACCATTCCTTCCACACCATACGAACTGGCCGAAATGCCTTGTTTCAGCCAAGGGAAGTACATGGCATCCACGTAGGTCTCTATCTCCATGTTGGCAATGGATCTCGACCGCCAACCCACGAATACACCCTCTTCGTTCTGTACCATCGAGTTCTCGCCAAACGCCTTACCGTTCAGGCTGACGAACTTTGCCCCATAATATCTGCCTATCAGCGTAAGCACGTTCGAGCTATTCATCTGCCATCGGAAGGAATTGAGCGTGGCAAAACCATTCTGCTTCTCCGTCGTGCTCAACGCTGTCTCTCCGCTCATGGTCAACGACTTATACCGATAGGCATAGGCAACACTCCCAACCATAAAATTTTGTCCACGAGCATTGTAGAAGCGGTAAGCGCTGGCCTTTGTATCATATTTGGGCATCAACGGCACATCAAGATGCGTCCACACCGCCGTTGCCGACAAACGTAACTGTTGGTGCTCCCAATGCACATTCCCTCCGAAATTGCTGATACTGAGGTTCCCCTTCTTGCTCCATTCCAATCGTGTACGGTGAAGTCCATCTGTCTTCAACGATGACATGCCCGTCGAATCAGTATTGTACGTGCCATCTCCTTTCCGATAAGACGCAAACGCTGACAGTTGCCATTCTCGGAACTGAAGGGTTGTCGCCCCTCCCGTGAAAAACCCTGATTCACTCAGAGACGAATGCTTGGTGAAGCCTGCATCCATCCTGTCCATCGTGCTCAACATCATCATCTTGCCGAACTTCATTCCACTATTGATGGCCAATCCCTTACCAAAACTCACCCGATAGTTTCCCAACACAGCACGCTTCACACAACCAACATCCTTCATCATGACATACCCCGCCACATAATCTACCCCACTCTCCCCTGCATCCTTTTCCATCTGCACACCTGCCAGCAAATGCTTTGTCCCTGAAAAGGAATACCGAAACGAATGATGAAACCTATCGCCCCGATAGACCTTATTGGGCGATTTCCTCAGCACCTCTGCTGACACCTCTTTATATCCAGCTTTTGTGTAAAACGGCACATCCGTCCGCCAGACCATCTCTTGATGACTCCACTTCAGCATCTCCGCCAACGTATAACTATCGCGACGGAGCGGTGCCCCCTCCACCCTCACAAACAACCGCATCATCTCACGTTCCTTCTTTCCCAGCCCTTCCACCATCATCAACTCTCCCAAACTCTCCATCCGTCCGTTCTTCTCCCTATATTTCAGAATACTCTCCACTTGTTCCTCACTCAAGAAGGGCAATACCTCCAGTTCCTCTTTTCCGATGGCATTGAGATCCATCGGATTTCCATATAGCTCCTCCAACCGATCCATCAGCACTCCATCAAGCCCGTTCTCCTCATCATTCTCCTCCATCAACACGGACACAAAATCCTCCCATGCCATCACCTTCGCCCCCTGCTCAGTCTGGCAGAATGCGCCCGTGATGCCATACATAAATATCAATATAGTAGAGAGAATTTGCTTCATCAGTCCGATTTGAAGGCAAAGTTAGTATCTTTTCCACATATCTCCAAACTTTACAACACGATTGCAAAACAAATTCCGTACCTTTGCAGAAAAATTAAAACGAAAGGGAAAATATGGGAAGTCTTTTGAATGTTTTGCAGGCCGTATTGGGCATCGTCAATGAGATGTCACCCTACCTGCTGTTGGGATTCCTTCTGGCAGGCATCATGCACGCCTTCATTCCCGATGGATGGTACACAAAATATCTCAGCGGCAACACATTCCGTTCTGTCATCAACGCTGCCATCTTCGGAGTGCCTCTGCCTCTCTGTTCATGTGGGGTGATACCTACCGCTATGTCGCTCCGACGTGAAGGAACCAGCAAAGGTGCCGTAGTATCGTTCTTGATTGCGACCCCTCAAACGGGTGTCGACAGCATCTTCGCCACCTATTCGCTGATGGGTTTGCCTTTCGCTGTGGTACGTCCCATCGCCGCATTGTTTACGGCAATTATTGGAGGTACATTTGTGAATGGAATGGAACACGATACGGAAGATTTTGCTTCGACCGATGCTTCCCGTTCCTATTCTGAGCAACCGCACCTGACCTTTGCTAATCGTTGTTTGGAGGCGCTCAAGTTCGGCTTTGTAGAGATGATGGAAGACATCGGCAAGTGGCTGGTTGTGGGACTGATTGTGGCAGGTCTTATCACCGCACTCGTTCCAGATTCGTTCTTTGCCATCTTCAAGGACAACACGCTCCTGAGCATGCTCTTAGTGCTTTGTATCAGTGTGCCTATGTATATCTGTGCCACTGGCAGCATCCCCATCGCTGTGGCACTGATGATGAAAGGTCTGACTCCTGGTGCCGCCCTCGTCATGCTCATGGCGGGACCCGCCTGCAATGTAGCGTCCATCTTGGTCGTCAACAAAGTGTTAGGAAAGAAGACGCTCCTGCTCTATCTCGTAGCCATCATCGGCGGATCCATCCTCTTTGGCTTCGGCATCGACCACCTCTTACCCCGCGAATGGTTCACCGACCATCTGAGCAACACCCACGCTTGTTGTCATGATGTGGCAGGCTGGTTCGAATGGCTCTGCACAGGTATCCTCACGCTGCTGCTGCTCAATGTCCTCCGCATGAAGTTGAAGCACAAATCCGCCTGCAGTTGCGGACATGAGCACGGGCACAATCATTCTCATTGTTCTTGCGATTCCCATTGTTCCCAGCACTCCCATTCTCCCCATCAACAGGAATCAACAAAAACTTATGTGGTGAAAGGCATGAGTTGCAATCATTGTCGTACCAATACCGAAAAGATTATCCGTAAGGTGAAAGGAGTGGAATCCGTATCTGTAGACCTCCAAAGCGGCCTTGCAACGGTGGTTGGAGACAACATAGATGATGCTGCTGTTCGAGAAGCTGTTGAGAGCATCGGTTTCACGCTCGAATAGGGAAAAAAGTAGTTAAAAAGAGCATGCTTTTCCTGCACTAAACGTAAGGGCAAAAAAAATGGGTTGCCGCTGCAACCCGAACCTTTGTTAACCTTAAATCTAATACTATGAAAAACACGTTGCAAAGATAGAGGGTTTTTCCGACATTGTCAAGAAAAAGAACGAAAAACATGAGGAAAATTGTAATTTTCTTGATATATATCAACCAAAAACCACGAAAAGACATAAAAATAGCAAAACTTTGAGTAAAAATAGTGTGTATGTCATTTTTTATTCATAATTTTACATCGTGATTTGAATTCGTCGGTGGGAAGAGGAACTTTTGAGAGGTGAAAAGGAGAGGTTTGAAGAGAGGAAGAAGAGGACGAGAAGTGGAGATTGGGGAGGTGGAAAAGTGCTGTTGAGATGAGCTACGCTTATAAAAAATGACAACATATAATGAATTACAAATGGAATTACGAAGCACCTACAACCGAAAACGTGGCATGTGCCGAGGCGCTGGCTGAAGAAGCCAGGGTCAATCCTGCCATTGCACAGATGCTTGTGGCACGTGGAATCCGTACGGCTGAACAGGCTCGGAAGTATTTCCATCCACAACTGCTGGAGCTTCACGACCCGTATCTGATGAAGGATATGGACAAAGCGGTGGAGCGACTGAACGAGGCAATGGGACAGCGTGAGCGCATCATGATTTATGGCGACTATGATGTGGATGGATGTACGGCAGTGGCTTTGGTTTATAGGTGTATTACGCAGTTCTACTCTAATGTGGAGTGCTATATCCCCGACCGTAGCGAGGAGGGATATGGCGTTTCGATGCAGGGAGTGGACTATGCGGAGAGCCAGGGTGTGAAACTGGTAATTGTGCTGGATTGCGGCATCAAGGCGATTGATGAGATTCAATATGCCAAGGACAAGGGCATCGACTTCATCATCTGCGACCATCATGTGCCCGACGAGGTGTTGCCTCCTGCGGTGGCGATCTTGAATGCCAAGCGCGTGGACAACACATATCCTTATCTCGATTTGTCTGGTTGTGGCGTGGGCTTCAAGTTCATGCAAGCATTTGCCATTAGCAATGGCATCCCGTTCAGTCGGCTGATTCCGCTGCTTGACCTCTGTGCCATCAGCATTGCCAGCGACATCGTGCCCATCATGGGTGAGAACCGCATTTTGGCCTATCACGGGCTGAAGCAGTTGAACAACAATGCCAGCACGGGTGTGAAGGCGGTGTTGGAGGTGTGTGGACTGACTGGCAAGGACTTGACGATGAGCGACATCATCTTCAAGATTGGCCCACGCATCAATGCCAGCGGACGCATCCAGAACGGCAAGGAGTCGGTGGATTTGTTAGTGGAGCGCGATTATGACAAGGCGTTGCAGAGGGCACAAACCATCAACCAATATAATGAGGAGCGCAAGGAGTTAGACAAGCGCATGACCGAAGAGGCAAGTCAGCTTGTGGCGGCTTTGCCAGAGATGGGTGACAAGAGTTCCATCGTGATTTACAATGCCGACTGGCACAAGGGCGTCATTGGCATCGTGGCATCTCGCCTGACCGAAGAGTTCTTCCGTCCGGCAGTGGTATTGACGTTGGATGGCGACATCGTGACGGGCAGCGCACGAAGCGTGAGCGGTTTCGATGTGTACAGAGCTATTCAGAGTTGTGAGGATTTGCTCGACAACTTCGGCGGTCACACCTATGCGGCGGGCTTGTCGATGAAGGTAGAGCATGTGGCGGAGTTCAAGGAGCGCTTCGAGGCATACGTGCACGAGAATATCAACCCCGAGCAGACGCGTCCCAATCTCGACATCCATGCCCTCATCAACTTCAAGGACATCACACCCAAGTTCTTCAACGACCTCAAACGAATGCGTCCCTACGGTCCCGAAAACCCAAAACCCATTTTCTGCACCAAGAACGTCTTCGATTACGGCACCAGCAAGGTGGTCGGCCGTCAGCAAGAGCACATCAAGCTGGAATTGGTGGACAGCAAGTCCAACAACGTGATGAACGGCATCGCCTTCGGTCAGAGTTCCGAGGCACGCTATATCAAGACCAAGCAGGCATTCGACATCATCTACACCGTCGAGGAGAACACCCGCAAACGCGGCGAGGTGCAGTTGCAGATTGAGGACATCAGAACACACGAAGAAGACATGGACAATTAAAAGAGTTGAAGGATTGAAGAACCTTTAGCTCTTCAATCCTTCAACTCTTCAATTCTTATGCTATCGATTCTCAAGCAATACTGGGGCTACGACTCATTTCGCGGCATACAACGTGAGGTCATTGAGAGTATACTCGATGGCCGCGATACGTTGGGGTTGATGCCGACGGGCGGAGGCAAAAGTATCTGTTTCCAAGTTCCAGCACTGATGCGCCAGGGGCTCTGTATCGTCATCACGCCCCTCATCTCGCTAATGAAAGACCAGGTGCAGCAGCTGAAGAATCGAGGCATCAAGGCCGAGGCTGTCTATTCAGGCATGATGCGCGACGACATCATCCGAGTACTCGACAATGCTGTCCTCGGTGCCTACCAACTCCTCTACATATCCCCCGAGCGACTCTCTTCCGAGCTTTTCCAAGCCAAGCTCATACGCATGCGGCAGGTAAGCATGATTGTGGTGGACGAGGCCCATTGCATCTCGCAATGGGGCTACGATTTTCGTCCATCATACTTGCAGATTGCCAAGGTGCGCCAACTGCTTCCTGCCGACGATGTGCCCATCTTGGCGCTCACCGCCACCGCCACGCCCAAGGTGGTGGATGATATTCAGGAACGACTCGGATTCCGCCAAAAGAATGTCTTCTCCATGAGTTTCGAGCGCAAGAACCTCATTTATGTGGTACGTGAGACGGAAGACCGCGCCAGTGAGATGCTCCACATCCTGCAAGGCGTCCCCAACGGTAGCGCCATCGTCTACACCCGCACCCGTCAGCAGACCGTCGATATTGCCCGATTTTTAGAAGAGCACGGCGTCACGGCCAGCAATTATCACGCAGGACTGACCAATGCCGAGAAGGACTTCCGCCAGATCAACTGGACCAAGAACCGAGTCCGCGTCATGGTTGCCACCAACGCATTCGGCATGGGTATCGACAAGTCCGACGTACGCCTTGTCATTCACTACCAGATGCCCGACTCCCTCGAGGCCTACTTCCAGGAGGCAGGCAGAGCCGGACGTGACGGCAAGACCTCCTACGCCGTGTTGCTCTACAATCATCAGGATCTCCGAACCATCCAGCGCCGAGTGCCCGAAACCTATCCCGACCTCGACTACGTGCGCCAGACCTACGAGAACGTCGCCTACTTCCTCCAGGTAGGCGTGGGCGAAGCGCAAGGT
>JBGUMY010000343.1:0-12726 GCA_045117095.1 Bacteroidaceae bacterium
CGGGACGGAAACCGAGACGCAGGAAGTGATAGAGGAAGAAGTCGTGGAGTTCGTAGGGACCCACAAGGTCTTCCGTCTTTTGGAGAATGGTTCCGTCAATGTCGGCAGGGATGAGCTCAGGCGAAATGGGGGTCTCGATGATGTCGAGCAGGGTAGCTTTCGATGCTGTGTCCACGCTGGTGAGGGCCACCCACTTGACGAGATACTTGACGAGTGTCTTGGGGATGGAGCAGTTGACGCCATAGTTGGACATGTGGTCGGCATTGTAGGTACACCATCCGAGCGCCAATTCGCTGAGGTCGCCTGTGCCGATGACGAACCCGTTGCACTGGTTCGCCACATCCATCAAAATCTGGGTACGTTCGCGAGCCTGGCAGTTCTCGTAGGTCACGTCGTGGTTGTTGATGTCGTGCCCGATGTCGAGGAAGTGGCGGATGCAAGCCTCCTTGATGCTGATTTCCTTGATGGTGATGTCGAGCGACTTCATCAGCGACATGGCATTTTGGTAGGTGCGGTCGGTGGTGCCAAAGCCTGGCATGGTGATGCCGATGACCTCCTTGCGGGGACGCTGGAGCAAGTCCATCGTCTTGACGCAGACGAGGAGGGCAAGCGTAGAGTCGAGTCCGCCACTGATGCCAATGACAATGCTGCGTGCGCCAGTATGAACGATGCGCTTTGCCAAGGCTGAGGTCTGGATGGAGAAGATTTCCTCACAGCGCTCGTCAAGGGCTTTGCCACCAGGCACGAAGGGGTGAGGATTGATCCATCGGGTCAGTTCAAAATCGTAGGAAGGATTGACCGTCTGGCATTGGATGTCGGTAGTTGAGGGTTTAGAGTTGAGAGTTGACAGTTGAGAGTTGAGTCGGACATTCTCGGCGAAGGTCGTATTGTGGCGACGTTCGGTGAGAAGGCGCTCAGTGTCAATCTCGCTGATGACCATCTGCTCTTCGAGGCTGAAACGCTTGCTGCGGGCGATGAGTGTGCCGTTCTCGTAGATGAGGGCATTGCCAGCAAAGACCACGTCTTGGGTGCTCTCGCCGAATCCGCAGGAACTATACACATAACCGGCAATGCAGCGGGCACTCTGCTGGCTGATGAGCGAGAGGAGGTACTGGTTCTTGCCGATGAGTTCGTTAGAGGCACTGAGGTTGAAGATGATCTCGGCACCATTCATGGCCAACTCGCTGCTGGGGGGAATGGGTGCCCAGAGGTCTTCGCAAATCTCGATGCCGAAGGTGGTCTTCTGGGTGTGGAAGAGCAGGTTGCGACCAATGGGAATCGTTTGGGCACAGAGGTGAACCTGCTTGTTGTTGGTGGCAGTAGAAGGAGCGAACCAACGCTGCTCATAAAACTCTTTGTAGTTGGGCAGGAAGGTCTTGGGCACCACACCAAGAATTTTGCCACCTTGCACCACAACGGCACAGTTCATCAGCAGACCATCCACCATGACCGGCATGCCGATGATGGTGATGATTTGCAGAGAACGGGTGAAGTCGAGCAACTTGAAAAGGCTTTCCTCACACTTCTCAAGGAGCAACTGCTGACCGAAGAGGTCGCCACAGGAATATCCGCTGATGCAGAGTTCTGGGAATGCAATAATTTCAACACCCTTGCCCTCGGCCTGCGCAATGAGGCTTTCAATCTGCTGGATGTTGTAAGTGCAGTCGGCTACCTTCAGGGAAGGAATGGCTGACGCTACTTTCACAAAACCGTAATTCATAACTCTATTTACAATTTGACAATGTACAATTTACTATTTATTATTTACTATCGATGGTGACGGTGGCAGGTTTGAGTCCCTTACCAGTCACTTTGACGGTAGCTGTGCCAACCTGTCCGTTGCTCTGGATGCCGATGACGAGTTGACCATGGAAGGCTTTCATCGTGGGCTTCGTGAAGACTTCGATGCTGGTGGCGTCACCGTTGCAGATGCCCTTGAACGTGGCGGCACCAGACACACTGACGTTGATTTGTTGGTCGGCATCGGGCACGAGATTGCCGTTGGCGTCGAGAATGTTGACCGTGATGAAGGTCATGTTCTCACCATCAGCCTTGAGGGGCTTGATGTCAGCACCTAAGTCGCCAGTAAGCTGAATCTGTGAAGCTGCTCCAGCAGTCTTGACGGTCTCCGTACCGACTTCTTTGCCATTCTCGTCATACACCACCACCTTGATTTCGCCAGGCTCGTACTTCACATTGTTCCAACGCAGACGGTAGCGGTCGATGGCTGGGTCGTTGATATCAGTGATGCGGCCATCCTTGCCAGAAGGTGCGGTGACACCTTCCTTCTTGCTGATTTTGCCTTGTGACTTGCCGTTGACAAAGAGTTCGGCAGTGGGGTAGTTGGTGTAGCAATAGACGGGCGTCACTTCGCCTTCGCGTCCAGGCCATGTCCAGTGGGGGAGCAGGTGGATGGTCTTTTCAGTCTGATTCCAGCGGGAACGATAGAGGTAATACCTGTCCTTAGGCAGACCTGCGAGGTCGAAGATGCCGAAGTAAGAGGAACGGCTGGGCCAGTATTCATCGTAGGGGGTCGGCTCTCCGAGATAGTCGAAACCTGTCCATACGAACTCGCCAATCACCCAATCGTTGTCATCTTGCAGCAGCCAGTCATCTTCAGGGATGTTCGACCACCAGCAAGCCTCCGTGTCGTAACTGGAGCATTGGCCATCGCTGTATGCCTTGCCGTCGAAACGTTCAACAGGAAACTTATACACGCCACGAGAAGAAATGGTGGAGGCGGTCTCGCTACCCAACACGAATCCATGACGCAGTTTCTCGTATGCCATCTTGTACTTCTGGGTACGATAGTTCATGCCAGGAATGTCGAGCACCTGCGCATAGCCTGTGGCGAGGGCATTGTCGATACGATCCATACCTGCTGTGACAGGACGGGTCTTGTCGAAGTTGTGTACGAAATCTTGCATCTCACGGGTCATGCGGTTGCCGTCTTTCATGCCTTGTTCAGGAATTTCATTGCCAATCGACCACATGACAATGGAGGGGTGGAGACGGTTGGAGAGCACGAGGTTCTGGACGTCGCGTTGCCACCATTCTTTATAGAAACGGGCGTAGCCGTTCTTGCATTTAGGATAAACCCACATGTCGAAACTCTCTGCCATCACCATCATGCCGAGAGAATCATAGACTTCCATCTGCATCTGGCTGGGGATATTGTGGGAGGTACGGATGGCATCGCATCCCATGCTCTTCAAGAGTTCCACCTGTCGGATGAGGGCAGCCTTGTTGACTGCGGCACCTAACATGCCAAGATCATGATGCAAGCAGACACCTTTGAGTTTGCGAGTCTCACCATTCAATTGGAAGCCACCATCGGCAGAACATGCCACTGTGCGGAAACCAATCTTCTTCACCTGTTTGTCGAGGATGCGGTCTGGAGCTCCGTCGCGAATGGTATAGAGGGTCACTTGCAGGTCGTAGAGTTTAGGGTTCTCTGGTGTCCAGAGGGTCACATCTGGAATCGTACCCAAGATTTGTGCTTTGCCGTCCGCATCCGCTTTTGCCAAGAGTGTCTGTTTCTTACCATTGTCATTCTTCAATGTGAATTCGAATGCATAGCGTACATTAGGCTGCATACCAGCCACTTGCGCTTGAAATTCTTCTGTGACATCTCCTGCGCTGAAACTCATCGTGTTGGCTGCAACACTCCACTCATCGATAGCAGCTTTTCCTGTCTCAATCAGGGTGACGGGACGGATGATTCCAGCACCTGGATACCAGCGGCTGCTTTCCTCCACATTCTGCAAATGAACGGCTAAAGTGTTGGGTGCCTCATCGCCATTCACGACTCCTGTGATGTCTATCGTGAAAGGGGTGTAGCCGTACTTCCATTCGCCCACCTTCATTCCATTCACATAGACGGTAGGTTCTGCCATGGCGCCATCGAAATTGAGCAGGACACGTTGGCTTTCTTTCTTCACGGTGAAGGTGGTGCGATACCAACCCTCGCCAATCCAAGGTAGAGAGCCTGAACGTCCTGTCTTCTCGGTGGCTTCTTTCTCACCATTCTGCTCGATGGCTACGGTCTGTTTGTCAATTTCCTTGTCGAAAGGACCGCTAATCGCCCAATCGTGAGGTACCTGAACGGTTTGCCACTTCTTGTCGTTGTAGTTCACTTCGGCAGGAGCCTCGGCATCGAGTCCTTCGCCACGTGAGAATTTCCAACCGTCTCTTAATGTTGTTTCCTTGCGTTGAGCGGTTGCTGTGAGTGTTGCCACAGTCATGCCGAGCAACAACAGTCCTTTGAAAATGTTTCCTGAGTTAGTCATATTAAATAGGTGTTGATTTATTTCTTCTGATAAATGACGAAATCTTTGAGTTTCACCCACGAGAGGTTCTCTGTGTAAGTGGTCTGATAGGCACCTACTCGGAGGGTGGACGTTTTCACTTCGACAGGTGAACCTGGCATGTTCGTCCAATTCTTGCCGTCCTTACTGGTACGAGCGAAGAGTTGGTTGCCTCGACGTTCAAACTGAAGGTAAGGGTCGAAGTCATAGCCCTTGTAGTTGGGGAACTGAGGACGACCTCGGTCGCTGAGCACGGTGAACATATTTCCACAATTGTAGAGTGGGAAAGCGCCCAACTGATAATAGTTGCCAAAGCCATCGGTGATGAGGAGGCCGCCCTCGTTATAACCTTTCACGTTGTGGGTAGCAAGACCTTCCATATCAGAGACGGTTGCCATCACTACGAAGTCGCCCTCTGGCCCTCCATAGGTGAAACCACCATTGCCTATCGGGTCTTCGTTGAAGTTGGCTGTTTGAGCCGAGAGGGTGAACTCCTCTCGTTTTTCTCGGACAGGCTTCATATCAGGCGAGAGGACAAACTTGCTGTCAGGGTCAATCTCCTCAAAGTCATCATCGCCCAAGGAGGGTGTGTCTAAGTGACGGTTCGTTGTTTGGTAGAGGAACTTCACCACCTCAGGGGAGAACGATTGCGGATAGATGCCCAAGTAGTTGATGTATCCCATGAAATTGTTGGTTCCAGAACCATCAGCTCCGATGGTGATGTGTCCTTCTGGACGAATCATGAGGAAGTTGTTCTTTTCCTTCACCAGTTCTCCATTCAGATACACCCTTTCCATCCATCCGTCGAACGTGACCACCCAGAACTGCCACTGACCTTCACCTTCCTTGACTTCCTTGGGAGCACCACTGCTTTCGAACGAACCGTTGTGATTGATAAGGCCGGTCGAAGGATCAGTACCTAAACGGAACTCGGTGGTAGCGAGGTCTGCACGTGAGGGGGAGAGTGATGCGATGGTAGAAACAGGTCCAACCTTTGTGCTCAGTACCCAAGCAGCAATGGAGTAGGGCGCGTTGTAACGATAGAACTGAGGAAGTGGTCTCTCGCTGACCAATTGCTGGGTGCCATTGAAGAAAAGTCCCCACTTGCCATCTTTCACACGGGCATGGATAGGCTTGTTGGCTTTGAATGTCATAGACGGGAAACCTTCGCCTCCACATTGCACTTCTGTCACATCAAAAGGTTTTGTGGTGTTTGGGGAGATGAATCGTTCCATTGTAAAGACGATGGATGAAGATGAAATCTCCCTCTCGTTTGGCTCCACATCCTTTTTGTGCATGCCTGGATAACCATCGTTGCTCTCCACGTTGGTGTCTGGAAGGGCAGGGGCTTTCTGCCACACCTTCACATTCCAGATGGCGGGCATGTGTCCGTTTTTCTGCGTGTCGGTAATGGTGATGCGGATGTATTGTGCCTTCGTGGCACCTTTATCAATCATCGGTGAACCCTGCATCGTGTTGTTCGTTCTGTCTGCATACATCGTCCAATTCTTTCCATCAAGGGATGTCTCCACTTTATACTGATAGAAAAATGTGGAATATTCTAACTGAGTCCATACCTCATTGAACTTCATGGGATTGCCGAGATCTATTTGGAGCCATTCTTCATGTGCTGTACAAGGCTTTTGACTATCCCAATTGCATCGTTTTGCTTTCCACAAAGTGGCATTGTTGTCATCTACCGCATACTCAGGTTTGAACCAATCATCGTAGTATGAAGAGGCTGTGACTTTCGCTCCGTATGCCAAGTTCTTATACTTCGATGCGCTTTTGAAGATGTCCACGTTCTGTGCGTTGTGCGTGGGAATAATAGGGATGATATTGCCTTGCGCATCAAACTTCACCTCGTCAATACACACCTGACGATTGAAGCCATGAATGGACTTCGGATTGTTGTGGCGGTGATAGACAATGTAGTACTTTCCGTTGATGTCGATGATGGAGTGATGTCCAGGCCCATGTACGGTCTCATCCTCGTTGGTTGTCAAAAGTTCACCTTTATACTCGAAAGGCCCCATTGGTCCTACTGTTGAGGTAGCATATTGCACACGATAGGTATCCGTATGGCATGAGCCCGACGAGTAAGTGAAATAGTAAATGCCATTACGTTTGAACACAAAAGGAGCCTCGAAGATGTCCTTCAGTTCTGTATTGGGAATGAGCCGTTTCTCTGTGAAGAACTCATCGGCAGCAATAGGAAAAGGATTGTTCTCGTTCCATCGACGGGCATCTTTCGCAACATTGGAAGCAAGAGCATTGAGGTCGAAGTCGCCATCTTTCAGTTTCGCCACACCGCATCCAAATCCATTGTAGATGCCCCACGTGGTGAAGTAGAGATATTGGCTCTTGTCTTCATCGACGAAGAGTTGAGGGTCGAGCGTGATGACGTTGTGGACATATCGGTCGGGCACCATTACAGCGTCTTCCTTACCTAAGATGTTGTGCCAAGGGCCAATAGGTGAATCGCTCTCGCCGATATTGATGTTGCAAGGCTCACAATAGAAATAGCGGAACTTGCCGTTGGGCATCTGCACCACGTCGGGCGCCCACACCACTTCTGTGGTTGGCCAGTTCATCACGATGTTCTTCCAATTGACGAAATCCTTGCTTACCCACACCTGTGCAGGGCCATAGCCGTTACCTGTCCCATCGGTCGTGGCATATAAATAATATGTGTCGCCGAACTTTCGGATGGTTGGATCGGCGAAGTAGCCTGGAATGAACGGATTGGCATTTCCTGGTGCATTCCAAGCTGTGCCCACGACGGGCGATGGTGTGTACTCTCTGGCTCGCTGTTGTGCCAAGACTGTGGTCGAAGCCATCAGCAGGAGCGGTAAAACAATTCTTTTCATTTCTCTTTTCATTTTCATTAATTGCTAATCTAATTTTCATTCTTACGTTATGACGTTACCTCGTTATTACGCCATTATGTCATCTCATTTCTTGATGCCTCGTGCATTCAGCGCATTGATGTAACGTCTTGCGTTGCGCTGATGTTCGCCGTAAGAGACGGCATAATTGTGGGTGCCAGAAAAGTCTTCTTTGGCACACATGTACAGATAGTCGTTGCGACCATGATTGAGTACGGCATCAATGCCTGCAATGCTGGGCACACGGATGGGACCTGGTGGCAGTCCCATGTTACGATAGGTGTTGTAAGGTGATTCCACTTTCAGATGCTCGTTCAGAACTCTTCGGATGCTGAAGTCACCCACAGCGTAAATGACTGTTGGGTCGCTCTGCAAAGCCATCTGCTTGCGCAGACGGTTCATATAGAGGGCAGCGATGGTCGGTTTCTCTGAATCATTGGCTGTCTCGCTGTCGATGATGGCTGCCAACGTGACCACCTTCTCGCGGGTCATTTCCTGCCCTGCATATTCGCTCACCTCCTTTAGTTTGGCCATACGATCCGTGTTCCAGAATCGGTCACTCTCCTGACGCATGCGTTCCATCAACTTCTCCACGCTTACATCCCAATATACCTCGTAGGTGTTGGGCACGAACAAGCCTGGCAGCGACTCCTTCGTGTAGCCCAACGTCTTGATATTGCTCTCGTCTTTCAGATAATCGGCGATGCTGGCAGAGTCCACCATCAGTTGATTTGCCAAATTCCCAGCCATCTGCTCCATTGTCCGAACAGAGGGTACAATCAGTCGGACGGGCTGCTCGTTGTGGTTGCGGATGTTACGGATGAAGTTGAGCATGGTTAGGTCTGACGTTACCTCATAACGACCTGTGCGGATGCGATCTTTCAAATTCAGCAATCCAGCGAAGAGGTGGAACACACGCATCTCTTCTGGTTTTGCTGTCTTTTCCGTCTTCTGTGCGATGGAATCTACCGTATCATCTGTATCGATGTATATGCTTACTGGTTCGCTTATTTTGAATCCGCTTTTGTATACCCACCATGCTGCAGCACCCGCTGCCACCAACAGGCACAGCAGCATCCACACCCATCCAGTCTTTTTATTCTTGTCCATAACATCTTATTTATATAAATATGTGGCAAAGGTAGGGCTTCTTTGTACGATTACTTCGTGATAGGCTTGTACTTTGGCACGAGCACTTTCATGAGTGCCCAAGCGATGAGGTAGGCCACAGCACAGTAACAGAATACAATCATGTAGCCGGCTGGTTTACCCGTTACGCCGAAGAACTGGAAGGCTTCGCCCTGCTGTTCTGCATGGGTGAAGAGGAGACCAGAACCCCAGTTGATGGCAAAAGAACAAAGTCCGCCAAACATGGTGCCGATACCTGTGATGGAAGCGATAGCTGATTTGGGGAACATGTCGCCAATGGTGGAGTAGAGGTTGGCTGACCAAGACTGGTGTCCTGCTCCAGCCAGACCGATGATGATGCAAGGCCACCATACAGAGGTGTCTGCCAATGGCTGGGCGAACATCGCGAAAATGGGGAAGAAAGCGAAGATGAGCATGGCAAGCATACGGCCAGAATAAGGTTCCATGTTCTTCTTCTCCACAAAGAACTTGGGCAGATAGCCGCCACCGATGGAAACGATAGTCACAATGAGATAAAGCACGAAGATAAGTGCCTGCCCCATGGGGTCGGATGACTTGTAACCCAGTTCGGAGAAATAGGCTGGAGCCCAGAAGAGGAAGAACCACCATACACCGTCTGTCAGCAACTTACCCACGATGAACGCCCATGTCTGGCGGTAGGTGAAGCATTTGAAGAAGGGGATTTCGAGATTGTCGTTGGCCTGTTCGCGAGTGGGCACAACGGAAGCCTTTTTCTCTTCAGCGGGAGTGTTGTTGTCCTGTTGGATATAAGCCAATTCAGCTTGGTTCACACGACTGCTTTCAGTTGGTCTGTTATAGAGCACAGCCCAAAGGATTGCCCAAATGAAACCGACACCACCAATGATGATAAAGGCCATCTCCCAACCCATGGACTCGGCCAAAACAGGAATGGTGAGAGGAGCGGCAAGAGCACCCACAGAAGCACCTGCATTGAAGATGGAGGTGGCAAGGGCACGGTCTTTTTTAGGGAAGTACTCAGCGGTCACCTTAATGGCTGCAGGGAAGTTGCCAGCCTCACCAGTGGCCAGCACAATGCGGCAAGCCAAGAAGAGCCACACGCTGATGGTAGAAATCATGAGGGCAAGGTCTGTGCCGGCCTTGACGGCTCTTAGAGCTGCCTCGTCAGGAATGTCTGTCATCGACATGGTGACAATACCACACCCTGCATGGAGACAGGCACCGATAGACCAGATGACAATGGCCCAGATATATCCCTTCTTAGTGCCCATCCAGTCGATGAATTTTCCAGCAAAGAGTGAGATAAAGGCATAGAAGATGGAGAATGCGGCTGTGATGAAGCCATAGTCAGCATCTGACCAATGGAAGTCGATCGAGATGAAATCTTTCCATGTGAGCGAGAGCACCTGACGATCCATGTAATTGACCGTCGTAGCGAGGAAAAGCATCGCGCAGATGACCCAACGGAAGTTGGTCATTTTGTTAGTAGTAGTTGTCATTGTTCTGTATTTTTATTATAGTTTTACTTTAATTTCTTTCATAAAAGACCTCTACGCCAGCCCCTTGGCAGTCGGCTCCCATAGGGGGATTCTCCTTCAGCAGACGGAGACGGACAGAGGTGGCGGTTGGGTAGTCAATAAAGATGGCTTTGACGATACGTCCTGCCACGTGTTCGAGCAGAGAGGAGGGTTGTGACATCTCCCGCTTGACGGTCTCGAAGAGGTCGGCGTAGGAGATGGTATTGTTGAGGTCATCGTTTTGGAGGGCAGAAGAGAAGTCGGTTTCTACTTCAAGATTGAGGGTGAAGTAGGCACCAATCTTGCGTTCCTGCTCCATCACACCGTGGTAGGCAAAAAGGCGCAATCCCTGGATGATGATTTTATTCTGCGTCGAGGTCTGCATTTCTGAAATCAGCATTGATATTGGTGTCATCGGTCAGGTCATCGCCCTCGTTCGTGTATTTCTTCAGCGCACGAGCCACACCATTGGCCCACGTATTGATGTTCTCATTCTCAAGTTGCAAGGAACTGATGAGTTTGATGACATTGGTCAGGGGCATTCGGTAACGAAGGACTCCGCTGATGAGTTTGGCGTAGTTCCAATACTCCTTGTTAAAACGCTCGGAAAGACCCTCGATGGTGGTCTTGTAGCCTCGGCGGTTGACGAACGTGAAGTCGTAGCGTTTGTTACCATCCATGTCCGTATGCTTAATAATGTGTCCTTTGGTGACAGTCTTGGGTAGGGCGATGCCGTCTTCGTCATCGAGCACACCCGTGAAGATCTCGTAAGGATAGCCATCAAGCAGTCCGACGAAGGCGACCCACTTCTCCTTCTTGTTCTGGAACTTCACCACATCGCACTCGAGGCTGGTGGGACGCTTCTCTGTGATTTCGAACTGCGGACGGAATGAGTAAATCTCATTGTCAAGCAGTGTCATCAGTTCTTCGCGTTCCTTATTCATGCCTTTCTCTGTGTCGTTGGCTTTTAACGCTTTCCGCAGTTTCTTGTCGCCAAACTCCGTCAGGATGTTTAATATAGTGGCTGATAATGATTGTACAGGTGACATGTTGTTTCTGTTGCAAAAAATGTTAAGTAGAGGCAAAGGTAGGGAAAAAAAGTGAAAAGTGACGAGTGATGAGTGAAAAATAAGCACTTTTTTCCTTATCTTTGCAAATAAAATACAAATTGTCAAATTATAAATGCTTATGGAATCATTTGTCAACAGACGTACCATCCGCAAGTACAAGCAGGAAGACATCCCTGCTGAGAAGATAGAATCGTTGCTTTTTCAGGCATCGAGAGCTGCCACAATGGGCAACATGCAACTCTACAGTGTGGTAGTGACACGGTCAGAAGAGATGAAAGAAAAGCTCTCGCCCCTACACTTTGGTCAGCCGATGGTGAAGGGGGCACCAGTGGTGCTCACTTTCTGTGCTGACTTCAACCGTTTTACCCGTTGGTGTGAACAGCGCAATGCTGATGCTGGCTATGACAATCTGCTGTCATTCCTCAATGCGGCAAGCGACACGCTGCTATTTGTGCAGGCTTTTTGTACCTTGGCTGAAGCTGCTGGCTATGGCACTTGCTATCTGGGCACGACACTTTACAATCCGCAAGGCATCATCGATGTGCTGCAATTGCCTAAACTCACGTTCCCCATCGCTACCATCACTGTTGGCGTGCCTGACGAACATCCTGAACAACCCGATCGCTTGCCACATTTGGCTTACATCCACGAAGAGACGTATCACGACTATACTCCCAACCAACTCGATATCATTTACTACTTCAAGGAGCAGTTGGAAGAGAACCTGAAGTTCGTCGAAATCAACAAAAAAGAAAATCTGGCACAGGTGTTTACCGATTGTCGCTACACCCGTAAGGATAACGAAGCCATGTCGAAAGGACTGATAGAGGCTTTGAAGCATCAGGGGTTCATCTAAGCAGTGAGAACATCTGGGCATAAAATGTGGAAGAGAGGGCTCTCAACGAGTCCTCTCTTCTACTTACATAAGGTAAAAAGTAAAAAATTGTAGAATATAGGTTTTTTATTTCGTTTGATAAATATTACATTCTTGTTCTGCGCAAAGTGTTCTCAATCTCTTCCACGTCTTGACGGAGTTGTTCATCCACCGCAATTGAGTCCTTGATAATTTTGATGGCGTGAATCACCGTTGCATGATTGCGCTTACCGATGTTGAGACCAATTTGTACCATAGACTTTTCAGTCAATATGCTGGCCACATACATGGAAATCTGTCGAGCGTATGACACTTTTTGAGTGCGCGAGCGTGAATCCAGTTGGCTGACTTCCAAACCGAAATGCTCGCATACACTTTGCTTCACATCCTCGATGGTGATGGGGCGGTCTTCTTTCTCCACAAAGCGCGGCATGACTTTCTGCACCAATCCCATGTTGATGTTGCAGTTATAGACCACCGAATAGGCCATGAGCGAATTGATGATGCCTTCAAGGTCGCGTACACTCTCATCAATGTTCTCTGAAATATATTTCAGCACATTGTTGGGAATATGCAAACCTTCCAGTTCCACCTTGGCGGCGAGGATGTCAAAGCGCAAGTTTTGTGTTGGCTTCTCAATCTCAGCTACCATACCCCATTTGAAGCGGGTCAGCAAGCGGTCTTCCAAACCTTGAATGGCAATAGGAGGACGGTCGGCCGACAGAATAATCTGCTTGCCGTTCATCTGCAGATGGTTGAAGATGTGGAAGAATGTGTTCTGGGTACCAGTCTTTCCTGAGAGTTCCTGCACATCGTCAAGAATCAGTGTGTCAATACTTTGATAGAACTGGATGAATTCGTTCGCTTTGTTCTGGAGTCTTGCATCCGCATATTGCACGGAGAAGAGGTGGGCTGACAGATAGAGCACACGCATCTGTGGGT
>JBGUMY010000344.1:0-7731 GCA_045117095.1 Bacteroidaceae bacterium
TACTTCAAATCAAAATAGTTGGTAAAGTAATCTGGAATCTTGTCTGTGTCGAACTCCACAAGGAAATCCACATCGCTCTTGTCAGAGAAAGATGGAGTGAGCACGGATCCAAACACATATAGGCTCTTAACTCCATGCTTACGGCACAGAGTGGTAATAAATGGATGTGCGTGTTTCAGTATCTCGTTCATAGTGTAATGTGGAGAATTTGGATTCCACTTGCAAAGTTAGCGATTGTTCTTGATACATACAAGAATCTGTAGATTTTTTTCACGTAGCGTGACAATTGGGACAAAGGACAGTCCATTTTTAGGGATGTGCTTAGCAGACCAAGATTCAATTTTCCTCCCAACGCCATTGCTTTTTTGTTTAACGGCCTGCACGGCATTCTTTCAACAAGTCATCCAACGATTTGCGGTCAGCGGGACTCATGCGGACAACGGGAGAAATCGTCATTCTTGCACTTTTGCCTAACCGTTTCTCAATGGCCTTGAATTCTTCATACTGCGAGAGATACAATTCTTTGGCTGCATTCTCCAAAGGATCATCTATTCCTGTCTCCCTCATCATGAAACGACTTTTGGCTGCCACGGACAGTTCAATATATAATTGTACATAACAAATCACATCGAAGAAGACAACTGGAGGAAAATTCTCCTTGACTGACACCAAGAACTTTCCTGTTGCCGTATCGCCCAGCTGTCCCTCACGAATGTTGAGGAGCAGTCTGACCTGCGTGTCGAGTCCTGTGTCGAGCCATTGATGAATCATGTCGCAGTCGTATTGATAAATCACAACCAGCAGCAAAGCCATCACGCCAAACACTACCACAAATTGGATGATGGGATTCGCATGGAAACTGTTGTGCAGCACATGCAAAACAGGGGCTGTGATGAACAGCAAGCAGGTGATGAGCGTGTGTGCTCCCTTCACTTGTTGACCTGTTTGGACGAGGTTGACCAGTCGGACAGCCATCATCAAAACCACCGCCAGAATGGCACTACACCCCATGTGGATGAGCGCCACTTCAAGTCCACGGAACAAGACTGTACCCAATCCCAAGGATTCGCCAAACAAGAGATAAAACAGATTTTCCAAGATAGAGAAACCTCCTCCAACCGCTGCACCACAAATCACGCTGTCGATGAAGAAGACCATCTTCTTGCGACGAGCCATCCAGAAGAGGGAAATGGCTTTGATCAGTTCCTCCACCACAGGGTTCACATAGTCTGACGTGTTTTCTGGCATATATTTCCCCGTCAGAGAGAAAAGTCCGAAACAGGCCAATGCTGCCAGCATGCCCAAGAAGACCAGCGTCAACAAGCCCCTCACGCTGATCAGCGAGAAGCTGTCCAGTTTATAGACCACAAAGATGTAGATGGCCACAGGGAGCAGAGCGGCGACAAAAGACATCATAACAGTTTGAGTGAAATCATCAGTTCATTACCATGACGACTGCCAATGGGAGAGTTCTTGGGTGCGAACAGATGTCCGTAACCAATGGAGAAGGTCGTCTTGAGATAGTTGAGGAACACCAGTTCGGTGGTCAACTGAACACCTGCACTATAATACATCTTGTGAGAGGTGTCAGGATTCCATGTGGAGAGGCCTGTGCCGAACATCGAGCATTGAATCCATGTGGGATAGCAGAAGACGGTACCCAAGTTGTTGAATCGGATGGGACGCAGATTGAGTTCGGCCGTCGCTTTGGCATACGAGTGGGCAGGAATGGCATCGATGTCGGCACCTGGCATGGCTTTGGATGTTCTGTACTGGAACGATTCCTTGTAGTCCAAACGGTTGTTGCGGAAACCACCAAAATAGGAGTTGCCGAAGGTGGATTCTGCTTTGCCGAAAGAATGTCCAGCTGCAGTACGCAACCAGAACGAGGTGTTTCTGTCAATGGGAACCAGCGTACCGAAGTCTGCAGTAGCTTCCACCGATGGATAGAAACTGCCACCTGCCAAATAGCCATAACCCTGCATGCCCAACGAGTAGCCCTGTTCTTTCATCACACCACCCAAAGAGGTTCTCAGCTTCGACATCTTGCCGTATGCCGATATGGTCTGCATCGACTTCACACCCTCATCCACATCAATTTCCTGATAGAGGGGCAGGACATCCATATCGCCATACGCGCCGACTGAAAAACCATACCCTTTGGTATAAGGAATGGTGAGGCTGTTGGTGTAGTCATAAGCCACACTGGCCATATATCCTTTGCGGCTGGTACGCATCGGACCCGCCAAATCGTAAAAGTCGGTATGGTTCCAAGCGGCAGTCATCGTCCAGAAATAGTATTTCCACTGGAGGTCGAAGTGGAACTGGTTCTTCAGGGCATTGGTGCTCCAAGGTGACACACCCACCCCCATCTTCAGACTGCTCAGACCTACAGGGTCGTTGAAGATAAACCGATACCCCACCACAGGCGTCACTTTGTTCCAAGCCGACTTGTCCGTAAAGCCTGTCACCGTCGGATAGGCGCCCGCAAACTTCATCTCCTTCAACACCGGATAAGGAATGATGCTGTTATAGACGTCGCCAAACTCGATCTTGTGAGGTTCTTTCTTCAGCACCCCCAACGATTCCAAAGCTTCCTTATTATTTTCGTATGCCTTCTGTCCGAAGAGTTCCACAGCATTGGCATCATTCACCACCTGACGCTGGAGCAGGACAGGGCGCATGCCATCACGCTCGAACTCCAATGCCATCAAGGTGTCGTGAGCGATTTCCAATGGAGCAAACAAGCCGATATCGGTATTGGAAATCATCTTCATCTCGTGGGTCGCCAATTCTATCTGCCAGAGGTTGGACACCCCCGTGTAATACGAACTGCCGATGAGATAACGGTCATCAAGCGAGAAGCGGAACTGCCCAAGATTGCTGTCATCCCAAGTGACCAGTTTCTCTGGTTTGAAGATGGCCATTGCCAAGTCATCCGTACGGAACAGCAAGAGGGTGTGTTCGCCGTTGTCTCCTTGGGTAGTGACCGAAATCATCTTGCCATCATGACTCACATCCATATCGAAGACGCTCACACCAAAGGGGAAAGCATAGATCACCTCAGCGTTCTCTATCTCGCGGTCATAACGGACGATTGACTGAGAGCCTGCGTTGGAGAACAGGCCGTAGAGACAATCCGAGGCATTGTCATAGACGATATTGTTGACACGTTGGTACTTGCGTTTCTTGACCACTTTGTTGGTCTTCAGGTCGAACACTTCCAGCGCACGCATCTTTGAGTTGTTGGAGGTGTAGATTAGTCGCTGCCCCTTGGTGTCCAACGCCACAAAAGCAGGGTTATACAGCTGCACGCCGTTCACATCCACCACTTTTCGCTGCTGATATGTGTGGAGATCCAGTTCGGTGATGTGGGCGAAATCGCCAGGGGCATTCATCGCCGCATAGGCCTTGCCGTTGACGGAGTCGTAGACGAAGGGAGAGACAGACCCCAAAGGTTCCTGCGTCAGTTGGGTGGTTTCTGTGATGGGATATTTCCTAATGGCGGCGAGATTGGCTTCCTGATGTGCCTTCTCCGCCACTCGCCAGTCATCCCACACCTTTCGGAGCGACTGTCCATAGACATGCTTGAACTGACTGCCGAAGAAGGTGCGGCTGTCGGCTGTGCGGTTGTAGAAACTGATGAGTTTGTCATAGCCGTAGGTGGCCGCCAGATAGTTCACGAAGCGTGTGCCATATAGATAGGCGTTGGCACCCACCTGGAAGTCCATCGTGGTACCTTCCGTCTCGAGCCCCACCACCGAGAAGAGTTTGTGGCCACCATCGATGATGCTGCGGAAATACATCTCGTCGTAACCACCCAGAGAGCGTCCCACACCACCGCCCAACCAAGTTTCCATAAAGCAGGCGATGCCTTCGTGATACCAGCGCGGCGCATACCAACGTGGCACACTCTTATAGCTCCACAGGGCAGAGATGGGATGAGCGCTTTCGATGCCCACCTTCGTGCCGAACAGACGGCGCCAAGCCAAATCTTTGCGATTGTATTTGTCACCCATCACAATGTGGGTGTATTCGTGGTTGAAGAGTTGACGGTATCGCTCTGAGGACGGATTGATGTAGTAGGACATCGACAGCGGCGCCATGCCGATTTGAATCAGCGACGTAGGCAGAGGTGTTGCACCACCATTGCCATCATCCTCCCAGTCGGTGAGCAAGAGCAGAGGCGCTTCAGGCACATAGATAGAGTCTGTTGTCCAAATCTGTTCGTGGCGTGCCTTGCCATTCTGAAACATACGGATCATGTGGGGGATGTAGCGCGAGAGGTTCTTATCGAAGAACACCAACCTCGCCTCATCCGTTTTGTACTGATAAAAGGTTTGCCCTGTCATCGCAACAGGACAAACCCATAAAACAATCAAAGAAAGGAAATATATGTAACAGACTTTTTTCATTCAGGAAGGATCTTTTCACTTCATCTGGCCATATGCCTCAAGGGCGTGCGACAGACCCAGAATCTGCTCATTCACCTGATGGAGCGTTCCCGATTGCTGCAGGACAGGGTTATTCATGACAGCCCCAGAGAAAGCGGCATTAATATTCGGATTATTCTGGAGCATTTCCGAGCTGGCCTTCAAGAATGCGCTCTCATTCAACAAGCCATTCTGATGCAGCAGCTCACTCTGACCTAGCTTCGCGCTCTGATTCAGCTTCTCACTCTGATTCAGTTTCTCGCTCTGCCCCAGCTTCGCACTCTGCCCCAGCTTCTCGCTCTGATTCAGCTTTTCGCTCTGTCCCAGCTTCGCGCTCTGTTGCAATTCAGTTTCCATGGCCTGCAACAGGGAGGGATTTGCTGCTATCACATGATTCAGCAATTCTGGATTTGCCATCGAGACCTGAATGCCAAAGCTCTTGCAAATCACAGCGCTTTGCGCAAGAACCAACGTCTCCGCAGCGCCAAACGAATTCAGCGTGGAGATGGTCTTCTCCGACGAGAGCAGATGTCCCTTCTTCTCCAATTCCTCGCCTGCCTTCTCATCCTTATCCAGAGCAGCAGTCATTTTCTGATAGTCAATCCACTGGTCGCGCACCAACTTCAGGCGGTCATTTCCAGCGTTGTCCTTCAGATAGGCATCCGTGGTTTCAATAAACTTGTTGGCAAGCACGTTCTGCTTCTGCAAAGTGGTGTAGGCCAATGCAGCATTGTTGGTGTTCTGTGCCAGATCCTTGGGTTGCCCGCCACCCAATGTGGCATCGAGATCCTTGACAGCAGCCTCCATCTGATCCAGCGCATTGACGGCAATCTGCTTCGCCTGTTCCATATCTTTGAGCACAGGCTCATACTGTTTGATGTCGCCAGCCGCTTCCTTCGACATATCGACGAGGGCTTCAAACTGCTTGGTGCGTGTCTGCATCAGCGTGTAGGCCACCACGATGCTGTTCTTATACTCTTCATCATTCTGCAGCAATTCCTGCATATTGCTGAGTCCTTCCTCAGCCGTCTTGCGTGAGAACTTGGAAGACTTGGCGATGTCGCCACTCGTCTGATTGGTGTCCACAGGCCAGTCGATCACGTATGAGGCGATGACACCGAGGGCACAGATGCCCACGATCACGCTCACGATAGTAAGTGTTTTCTTGTTCATAATGTTTGTGGATTTAGTGTTTATATTATATATATATGTATGACCGTCCGTATTCGTCCTTCGTCATTTCGCTCCCATCTTGAAGCCTATCCAGAAGATGGTGTAGAGGAGCAGCAAGGCGAGGAGGCCATAGCCGATGTATGCCCAGATGGTCTCGTACCAGAAAGCATCTTGGTGGATGGTGAGCTGGAATACCTCCTTACCCCACAAACCGTCAGAGTCGGCGGCTTTCACCTCGATGACATGGTCGCCAGGAGAGAGTTGCGGGAGGATGATTTCGTTGGCACCCATTTCCAAGTATGTCCACACCGAATCTTCAACGAAGCGGTAGGCAAAGCGCACATGCTCCGTGTTGAGGTGGTCGAGCGTAGTAAAGAAGAGTTGCGCATTGCGCTCGTCGGCTGGCAGCGTCAGTTGATGCGTTTTCACGCCAACGCAGTGCATGCCGCTCCTGGTCTGATAGGCAGAGAAGTGCACTTTCGCCGTGGGGATGAATATCCCGTCGCGGGGCAGCGTGATTTCGTAGGTGTTCGTCTCGCACTCCACAAACACCCTGCTCTTCCCGTCGGTGTAGAGCCTGCGGAAGAATTGGGGTTGAGGGTCGAGGTCTTGTGGGATGATGTGGCGGAGGAAATTCTTATCGAGCGAATAGATGAGGATGCGCTGGTTGAAGAGCACCCACACGTTATGGTTGAGGACGATGAGTCCGCAAGGCGTATCGCCCAACAACTTGAAGGTGTCCGACATATCCTCCTTCACCCACGTCTGCGTGTCGTAGCAAAACAGGTTGCCACGCGCCGTGGTGATCCAGAGCTTGTCTTCGTCCAGAAACAGGTCAATGGCATTACGGATGGTCGAGTCGAGCAAGGTGATAGTTCCGTCATCATAGTTGACAAGTCCTTGCCACTCCGTGTTCAGATAGATGGAGCCGTCCTTGGCAGGAGTGAGCGCATTGACCACACCGAAGTTGGGACCCACCTCCACGGGTTTTCCTCCCAAGCTGTCGGGATGCATCTTCCACAGGCCCTTGTAGGAGCCAATCCATTTGGTACCATCCTCACAGCCCCACACCGCATGCACCTTCTCGCCCTCGGGCAGTCCAGGGAAACTGGTGTCCACCACAGGCAGCACGGTGAGCAGCGGAAGCGAGGAGAGGTTCACCTCTTCAATCACGGCCATGGGGATGCGCGTCACTGAGGGGATGCCATTGTCGTCAATGGCCCACACATTGCCCTGCAAGTCCTTGATCTCCTTGCGGCTCTGCGTCACGAGCGGATTCTTGTCCATCTGCTCCCGATGCGTGCAGTTGCCATCGCGGTCATACACCAGCAGATGATGGTTGGCAAAGGCATAGACAGAGTCGCCATCGGTCGATTTCACAGCATCGAACGTCCATATCTGCAGGGTGGCGTCACCCGTGGGACGGATGCTGTAGTCCTTCTTGTCCAAGATATACAGACCTCGCTTCGTGCCAATCCAGATGCGGTTGGAATTGTCCTCACACATGCACATGATGTTGTTGTTCATCTCGAGGTCGGGATGGAGGAAATCAGAGCGGAAGGAAATGAGTTGGTAGCCATCATCACGATAGACACCATCGGATTTCATGCCATACCACATATACCCCTCCTTGTCCTGGAAGAGCACACGGACATGGGCTGAAAGAAGTTGATGACGATTAGGCATCGGAACCACACGCTCCTGAACTTGCGCACTGCATGGAAGCAGAGAAAAGAAGGCAACCAGCGCAGCCACAATCCATACCATTCTATTGTTCATCTTATATTCTGGTTTTAGTACTTGATAAAGTGTCAATTTAGTTAGATGTTGCAAATGTACAACTTTTTTCACAAAACCACACAACATTCGCCATAAAAAAATATCCTCTCAGAAAAAAAAATACCCAATCGCCCTAAACTGCGACCCAATCCTCTGCTTCTACCATAAGAAGTTGCGGCAAATCCTAGCGTTCGATTTTCCCCCTGCGCTCAGCAAGGCCGTTTCCGAACGTTCGATTTTCCCCCTGCGCTCAGCAAGGCCGTTTCCGAACGTTCGATTTCCTTCCTGCGCTCAGCAAGGCCGTTTCCGAACGTTCGATTTTCCTCCTGCGCTCAGCAAGGCCATT
>JBGUMY010000345.1:0-2533 GCA_045117095.1 Bacteroidaceae bacterium
GAGGGGGGAGGGTCTACTCGTCTCTGATTGCATCCACAGGCTTGATGGCCATCGCTCGGAAGGTGGGTGCCAATCCTGCCAACACGCCTAAGAACGCAAGCAAGGTGGCTGCTCCGATGGCGATGACAAAGGAGATTTGGAATGTGGCGCCTGTGGTCTCGTCCTCGAGGGCGTGTTCCACCAACTGTAGGATCAGCACGGCAAAGGTCATGCCGCTCATGCCTGCGACGAGGGTGAGTGCGATGCTTTCGCTCATGATCATCATCAGGATGTCTGCTGGGGTTGCACCAATGGCGCGTCGGATACCAATTTCTGTGGTGCGTTCCTTCACTGTGACCACCATGATGTTGCTTACACCAATGGCACCTGAGAAGAGGGTACCCAAACCAATCAACCACACCAGAATGCTCACACCCTGGAAGAGGTTGTCTATCATAGAGAAGATGGCTTCGGCATTCACCGTTATCACTGCCTGTGTGTCATCAGGGTGAATGGTGTGGATGCGTTTCACCACAGCCTCCACCTTCTTCTGAATGTCCGACATCTTATAGCCTTCGCGAGCAGTCAGGCAAAGAATATCCACCTTGTTGCCTCGATTGTAAGCATGCTGCATGGTGGTGTAGGGAATGTGTACTGTTGTGGTGGCGTTGCCGCCAATGCTGACACCTCCTTCGCTCTTGCCGCTGATGCCCACCACTTGATAGTGGATGCCATCGATAATGATGAACTTGCCCAAGGCGTTCTCATCAGTAGTGAAGAGTTCTTCTACAATGCGACTACCGATGGTGCACACTTTCCGGCTTTTGTTCACATCTACATCGTTCAGTGCACGTCCTGCTCGAATCTTAGGGTCATCAATCTTGTCCACATCAGGGAACTCACCTTTTACGGTCACATTGGATTTGTTGGTGCCGTAAGCGGCTGTACCTCGCCAGTTCGAGATGGTGGGAGACACAATTTCCAGTTCTGGCACAGAAGCACGGATCAACTGAACATCGCGTGTCTCAATAGACCACGTTCGTCCTTTCTTAAAGCCCTTGTAGGCCTCGCTGGTGGAGGATGCCATCATGAAACCTGAGTTGTTGGCAAAGCCTGCGAAGTTGTTGGCAAGGGTTGATTCCAGTCCTCGTCCGCCACCCATCAGCAGCAAAAGCATGAATACACCCCAGAAGATGCCGAACGCTGTGAGGAACGTGCGGGTCTTGTTACGGGCAAGAGAACTGAAAATCTCTTCCCATTGGTCGCTGTCAAATCTTAGTCTCATCCTCTTAATGCTTCGATAGGTTTCACTTTGGCGGCCTTACTGGCAGGGAAGAAGCCTGCCAAGGCACCAGCAATAATCATCACGAAAGTGGCTTGGATGCAGGTGCTGATGTCAACGGTGGGATCCACAAAGATGGAGGACTGGAAGAAGCCCATGTCCATCGTCTGATTGCCATAATAGGCATCCATATATTCGCAGAAGATGATGCCGAGCAGCATGCCGATATAGCCGAAGATGGTGGTGATGACAATGCTTTCGAGCACCACCATGCTGATAATGTCGATGGGTTTTGCACCAATGGCCTTGCGAATGCCAAATTCATGGGTACGTTCTTTCACAGAAATGAGCATGATGTTGCTTACACCCACGATGCCACTGAGCAGGGTGAGCAAGCCAAGAATCCAGAAGGAGGTATGGAGAATGCTCTTAGCCTTCGTCATGTCGGCATTCTCGCTGGCTGAGTTCCAAATCCAAAGGGCAGAACGGTCTTCTGGGTCAAAGTCATGCTTGCTGGCCATTACCTTGCGAAATTCGAGTTCAAAGGTCTCGTTCTTCTCTTCCGTGTCGAGGTTTTTGGCTTTCAGTTGCAGTTGGTCAATGTCGTAACCTTTGCCATAGATGGTCTTGAGGGTCGTAAAAGGGGCGTAGAAATCGTTGCTGCTCATCATGCCGTCATCTTTGTAAATGCCTACTACCGTGAAGGATATACCGTCAATGCGTACTTGTTGGTTGATGGCTCTCTCGCCATGCTTGAAAAGGTCTTTACGGTTTCTGTCGCTGATGACAATGACTTTGCGTTGTTCGTCGAGGTCTATTTTGTTGATAAAGCGTCCTTCCAACAGTTGGATGGCATCCATCTCTTGTGTGGCGGGTTGCGCACCTTCAAGGGACACGTTGCTCAGATAGTTCTTGCCGAAGGAGGCTGAGGTTGCAGAGTGGCTGATTTGTGGAATGGCGGCACTGAGTTCGTTAGGGAAATTTTCCATAGTAACCTCGCTGTCACTATCCTCCAATTTGATACGCCTTCCTTCCTGAATTCCGTTGTAGGGAAGAGAGGTGAAACCAGGGAAGACATGGATGGCATCAAAAGAGAAACCTTCACTGGCCTTCTCGAAGGTGTGGATGATGCCGTTGCTGGTACCTTGCAGAATGATAATCAGAAAGAGTCCGCAAGCCACAGCAAATCCTGTAGCAAGCGAACGCAACTTGTTGCGGCTCAGTGATCCGAATATTTCACGAAACGTGTCAAACATACTTTTAACTCTAAAC
>JBGUMY010000346.1:0-17366 GCA_045117095.1 Bacteroidaceae bacterium
GTACCGGAAGCGGGGCTCGAACCCGCACGGGCGCAATGCCCAAGGGATTTTAAGTCCCTCGTGTCTACCATTCCACCATTCCGGCACAGTAGGACTTGTTCAAAAAAAGAAGTTCGTGGGGAACTTCTTTTTGGAAACTTAGTTGCGGGGGCAGGACTCGAACATGCGACCTCCAGGTTATGAGCCTGGCGAGCTACCAACTGCTCCACCCCGCGATGTGAGGTTACAATGCTCTGAAGAGTGGTCTTCTTTCGCAATTGCGAGTGCAAAGGTAGGGGAATTTTCGGACATGACAAAATAAAATAGGGAAAAAGTTGCAAGGATGGGATTTTTTCCGTTACTTTGCCACCTGAACACTACCTAAATGACTGTTTTTATGCATACCATACCTATTCGTTATTTGTTGGTTGTTCTCTCTTTGGCAGTGTCCATCCTGCATTGTCAGGGTCAAGTGAAGAAAGCTGTTCCGTCCACCGCTGTAGCTGTGGACACGGTGCAATGGCGGCTGTATGAGAAGGGGGATGCCACGTATTATTCGCCTCGCACTCATGGCCGTATGATGGCTTCTGGCGAACGCTATGACAAGAACGGATATTTCTGTGCACATAAGCAACTTCCGTTTGGCACAAAGATACGGGTGGTCAACAAGCGGAACAACAAGGAAGTCATTGTGATGGTGAAAGACCGTGGGCCTTTTGCTAAAGGCCGTGTCATCGATCTGAGCAACAAGGCAGCAGAAGCCCTGAACATGTTACGAGTCGGGGTTGTGCCTGTGGAACTATGGATAGAAAAAGAAGTGAAGAATTGAAGGATTGAAGGATTCAATCTTCAATCCTCATTCTGTTTCACCCATTCGGTAGGTGTGACACCATAAAGCGACTTGAAATTAGTGGAGAAGGCAGAGAGGGATTTGAAACCTGTGGCAACACTGACACCCGTGATGTCAATCTTCTTCTCAGCTAACATGCGTGCAGCCTCTTTCAGACGCACATACTTCACAAAGTCGCGTGGTGCCTGTCCTGTCAAGTCTTTCATCTTGCGATAGAAATGAACACGGCTGATGCCCACTTTGTCAGCAATGATTTCGACTGAGAGTTCAGGGTTGTCCAGATTCTCATTGATCACCTTCATCACACGTTTCATCAGATGCTCATCGGGCGATTCCAGGTTCACCTTGTCGATATGTTCCTCCTGTTGCTTGTCGCCCTGGAACTTGCCTTGCAACAACTGGCGTGACTTCATGAGTTGAAGCACGGTCATGCGCAACACGTCAATATTGAAAGGTTTCGACACGTAAGCATCGGCACCATTCGTGATGCCTGCAATGCGGTCAGCATCACTACCCAAAGCCGTGATGAGCACAATAGGAATATGGTTAGTGTTGAAGTTTGATTTCAATTTCTGACACAGGGTCATACCATCCATCACAGGCATCATGATGTCGCTGATGACCACATCGACCTTGCCAGGATGCGAAATAATATAATCCCAAGCCTCCTGACCATTGCCACAGAGTTGCATCACAAGGTCTTTAGAGAGTTCGCTGTGCACATACTGACGAATCGCCTCATCATCCTCCACCAACACGGCATTTCTACGATGGGTGTCGAGCGGCTTGTCTATCGTCAGCAGTTCCTCCGTTTTTTTATCGATGTCTGCAAGACCATCCACCATTTTCTGCTCAACGGCTTCAGATGGGAGACCCGGCCTCCGCAAAGACTCGTCACCTACAGGCATGTGCACCACAAAGACGGTACCCTGCCCTTCTGGATTGTCCTCCACATCAATGCTACCCTTATGCAACTTCACGAGCAGGGAAGTCAGATTCAGTCCAATACCTGTTCCAATGTAACCATTCTGCTGCTGAGCCGAATAGAAGCGATCGAAAATCCTGGTCTTATCCTCACGCTGGATGCCCACACCCGAATCTTTCACACTCACCTCGAAGTCCTTCTCACCTCCCTTCAGACACAATTGAACCTTGCCTCCATCAGGTGTGAACTTGAAGGCATTCGACAGAAGATTCATCACAATCTTGTCCATATTGTCAGGGTCAACGTACACATTCAGTTTCTCTACATCGTGCTCAAACGTATAGGTGATGTTACGGTTCTGCGCGTTGGTGGAGAACACATCGTAGATATTCTGCAAGAAATCCACCATTTCCACAGGACGATAGTCCAGCAAGAATTTGCCTTGCTCAATCTTCCTCACATCCATCATCTGATTGATCAGCCGCAAGATGCGCTTCGAATTTTGCTTGATGAGTCCGTAGTTGCGCTGACGTTCCTCGTTCTTGTCCGAACTGATGAGACGCTCCAGTGGTGCCAAAATCAGCGTCATCGGGGTACGTATCTCATGGCTAATGTTCATGAAAAACTGGATACGAGCCTCGTTCAGTTCGTGCTGCTGACGATTGCGGGTCATGATGCGTCGCAGACGGACTTGACGTTTCACATACTCATAAATCAACCAGCACACGGCCACAAAGAGGAGGCAATACACCAATTTTGCCCAGATGGAGGCATACCATGCAGGATGCACCTCTGCGATGAGGGTACGTTCGTCAGTCACCATGCCTGATACATAGGCACGGAACTTGATGCGATACGTGCCAGGTTCCAAGTTGTCGAAGATGATGCGGGCATTGTTACCACCCTGATCCATCCACTTACCATCGTTGATGCAATATTCATACGTGACGTGCTGGTTGCTCATGCCCAAGACACCCAACTCCAGCGTGAAGTGATTGTCTGAATGACACAAGTCCAACCTTTCACACTCATCTATCAAGCTTGTCAACATCTCATAGTCACCTGACAAATCGCCGACATGCACAACTTTACCTCCCACCAGCACATCCACCAGACGCAAGTGCAGGTTATGCCCTTCACTCTGCATGTCCTGCATAGAATGAATATCGAAATAGGAGATGCCTCCCACACCACCAAAGTAGAGTTTGCCACTCTGTGATGCCACAGCGCCACGACAAAATTCGTTCTCTTGCAGACCATCTTCCGAGAAGAAATTGGTGAACGTATTATCCTTCAGGCTCATTCTCGACAGGCCATAGTCCGTTCCAATCCACAAATTGCCCCGTCCGTCAGAAATGATGGACGTGATGCTATTGGAGGGGAGTCCGTCCTTTGCGGTATAGGCTTGTATTTCAAGTGTCTCTGCGTCTATCTTCAGCAGTCCTTCGTTGGTAGCAGTCCAAACGGTCGAACCTCCAGCCGAGTAGAAAAAGCGAACGGTACTGTGCTCCAGCATCTTGGTGCTCTTCCGCTTGATGACGCCATCTGCTTCTGGATAGGCCACTATCAAACCATCGGCTGTGCCAATAAACAGTTTATTCTTAACGAGATGCACACTATAGACATAGGGATTTCCGATGATGTCTGTTCCCCCCTCTTCATCGTAATTAGGCTTGTATTGAATATAGGCTTTTGTAGCATGGTTGTAGTAGAAGAAGCCATTGCCGATAGTAGCTATCCAATAGCAATTCTCCTGCTCGGCTGGAAGAATCTCAAACACCTGGTTGATATCCCTGGTCACACGAGAGAACTGTTCCCCCCGCATCTGCCAAAGGCCATCGTAGAATGTGCCCAACAGCACGTCCGAAGCCCCCGTATCGTAAATGGCAGTGAAAGCATGAGGCATTCCAGGATTGGTGTTGAACGTCCAATGTTTCGACGCCGTACCATCTTCCGACATCAAGTACAAACCGTCATTATCAGTAGCCACCCACACACCATTTTTATAGATAGTGGAATTCAGTGCCGAAGCGAGGGCAAAGACAGAATTGCGTCCAATCGAGTTTTTCGAGATGGAGTTTTGCCCCACATATTCAAAGGCGGACTGGTTGATGGGCTTCATCAACACGCCTTTCATATAGACACCGACCCATACATTACCAAAGGAATCATAGATAGCATCAGCCACATTGCTGGTCATGAAATCGAAGTCCTTCACCATGATGGCATTCTTCACAAGCGCACCCGTCTGCTCCTCATAGATGCGCAGACCGCCACCATCCGTACTGATGAAGATGCGTCCGTTCGTCCAAGGTCGGATGCTCGCTACAGCTCCGTCCAATGCATCTGGTCCCACCAACAAATCGAATTGGTCATTTTCGGCATTATACACATACACACCACTATAGTAAGTGGCAGCATACAATTTGCCCGATGAACTCAGACAGAGATTTCTCACAGCCCTCAGATTCTCATATTTGCGGTTCTCCTTCTGCGAGATAAACCTGAACAGATTACCCTGTCCATTCACTATCCAAAGGTTCTTCTTATTATCTTCGAAGAAACTCATCGGAGACACTCCATCCATGTCATAATTCATGGTCTGACGAATGCTCAACTGTCCCTCGGCATCCTTGAACAATTTGCCACAGCCATAACCTGCATAACAAACCATCACAGCCTCTTGCTGGATTCGGTTGATACTGATGACACGTGCTCTGACGGTATCGCCCATCAATCGGATGAAGGGAATGTTCTGGAACTTGTCAGTGGCGTAATCATACATCTGCACTCCTGCTCCAGTGCCCACCAGCATTCTGTTTTTATCATACTGAAACACACAAATGGTCTCATCCCAGATCAATGACTGCGGATTGCCAATCTCATGACGATACACATTCCACTTGACCCCATCATAACGGTTCAATCCGTTCTGGGTAGTCAGCCAGATATTGTGTCGGCTGTCCTCTGTGATGTTACGGATACGAGAATTGGACAATCCCTGTTTTGATCCAAAAAACACCACATTTTGAGCACTCATGACCGATATGCCCAAAATCATCGTTAGTAAGATGAGCCCAAAAATTCGTTTCATTACGACTGTATATTAGTTAGCAATAGTTAGTACACAATTGTTTCGTGTTTGGAGTGCAAAGGTAACAAAAAAGGATTAAAAATAAAATAAAAACAGGGCAAAAACGCAAAAAAAAGAGCAAAAACAGCAAAAAAAGTAGGGCAATCTCACGATTGCCCCACCCATCATAATCATATTGTGTACTAAAAAAGAGGTATATCTCTCTGCAATTACTTGCGCAGAACCTTAACACCGTCGATGATCACGATGCCCTTATAGCTTGCGTCAACCTTCTGACCAGCCATGTTGAAGATACCCTTAGAAGCCTTAGCAGGAGCCACCTTCACAGTCTCGATGGCAGTCTCAATTTCAGCCTCCAGATCTCTTGCAGCCTTAGCATAGTCGTAACCCTCAAGTGGAGCTACGAAGAAGAGCATAGCGTCACGCACGTAAGTGTTGGTGTCCCAGAAGTCTGCTGGCTCATACTGATTCAGATCGAAGTTCCAGTTGTGACCAGAAGCCTTGCCAGAAGTATAGTTCTCCACAGCACCGATGGTCAGCTGCTCGCCTTCCTTCACTGTCACGTTCGTCACAGTTGTAGCGAAACCGACACCATTGTTGCTACCCGTAGCAAATGGAGTCATCTGAGCAGTAGCGTTGCCTACCTGAGCGTAGATGTACTTATCCCAAACACCATCCTCGTTCTGAGCGTTGAACACACCATACTCATCAGTTTCACCAATTGGCTGATTCTTCACAGCGGTACGTGAGCCAAGGTAAACAGTGTAGATACCTACAGGCAGATTCTCGATTGTCTGATAGAACTTATATTCTGCACTTGCACCGTATGCGTTGAGTGAAGCTATAACCACTGGATTGTCAGCACTTGCAGTAGCAGTCATTCTTGCAGAACCTGTAGTTACATTGCCCTCACCATCAGTCTTGCTGAGTGCTTCGAATGTCCAACCTGTGAAGTCAGGAGTCTCAGTAGTAGCAGTGGTGTAGAAGTTTGGATTCACAATCATACCCGTGAAGTCGATACCCTTAGCCACAAGTGGGTGACCCTCTTCGTCGAAGCTCTCGTCGCCTTCCTCTGCGTTGTCATCAACCTTGTTGAGGTCATAAACCTTAACCATAAACTGAGAGAGGTCTGCCTTTTCAGCAATCTTCTTGTAGAGAGCGAGCTTTGACAATTTGCTGTATTTATCAGCCAGTGCACGGTCATCAGTAGTAGCGGCGTAACCCTCTGTTGCATCGATGCCAAATGACTCCTGAGCAGTCTCAGCTGCAGTCTCCACACCGAAAGTCAGGTTGTCAATAGCAGTCTGTGCGTTCTTCACCTTGTTCATGGCGCTGGTCAAAGCAGGAGCCACCTCTGCGAGTTCCTCGTCAGAGAGGGTCTTAGCGTCCACGTTCTCATACTTCTTGATGATTTCCTTAGCTTCCTTCACAAGCTCTGCATTCTGATACTTCTCAGGAAGTTCCTCAACTGCAATCTGTGCCTCGAGCACAGCAGTGCTGTAAGTGTCGATATTCTCAACACGAGCTTGCATCTTCACACTCAGTGCCTCGATTTCTTCAATGAGTTTGCTAATCTGTGTACCAGAAGTGAAGCCACCAGCGTTAGCCTTTGCAATAGCAGCAGCGAAAGCGGTCTTGGTCTCACCATCGTAGTCAGAACCATCAGCGCTATCAAGGATAGGTTGTACCTTTTCAACCTCCTTGGCCAACTCGCTCTTCCAGTAAGAAGCCTTAGATGGCATGGTGATGAGTTTCACGTTGGCGAGCAGATACTCCTGCCATGTAGCTGGAGCAGCTGTGAAGCGGAGCACATAGTAACCAGCCTTGTCCACAGTGAAGTCAGCCTCACACTTGACAGAACCTTCCACTTTGACAGTCTGGCCATTCATGTTAGGAGCAGCGAGGTAATCCTCAAACTTAGCATATACGTTGCCTTCGAGGTCTTCGAGGGTGAAGGTGAAGGTAGGTTCACCCTTCCAAGCAGCCATCAAGAAGCTGATGTTGTACTTGCGAGGCTCCAGAATCAGAGCGGTCTCACGGATGTCATCAGGAGTGTCCTCACTCAGCGTGCCATCAGCCTGGATATAATCCTTCACGAGTGAGCCATACTCAGCGTAACCTTCTGGTGTACCACGAGAACACCAGTACATAGCCTTGTTGAAGTCGCCAGAGAAACCAGCGTACAGACGAGTACCACCACCGCCAGGAGAACCACTCCAACCATAGTTGTACTGTGAAGTACGCTCCTCATCGTTGAAGCCATAGAGGTGATAACCAGCCTCATTGTAAGTGTTCCAACCTGGAGGCACACCGTCAGTCATATCATTGTCGAAGTCTGACTGATAAACCACCTCAGACTGAGTGTTGTCCTTATCCTTACCAAGAGCGAAGATGATGTTGGTAGGCTCAGTAGCCTCTACGCCATAGCTGTTCTCCACACCTGAGAGGATCATGGTGTATTCGTTGTCAGCGAGCTTGGTTGGCAATGCCACGCTGATGGTCTTCTTGTCAGCAGAGAGCGTCATGTTTTCAGTGTAGTCTCTGGTCACACCATTCAGATAGAGTGTAGCGCTTGCGTGTTCAAGACTCAGTTCCTTGTCATATGTAACATCAATGCTCTTCAGCGTGTTAGGATCGAGTTCGAAGCTCTCGTTCTCAGGATTAGAACTTACCATCTTTGGAGCAGCATATATAGCTGGAAGAGCATCGATAGAACCATTGTAGTAAGCAGTTTCGTTCGTGAAGCCGAGCACCTTCATCTCGCTCTCTACGTCAGCACTTGGACGCTTGGGGCTGGTATAGATGATGGGGCAGTCAGCAGCAGGAGTGAAGCTCACCTTGATGTCATCATCCTCATTCAGTTCCATATCGTCATCAAAGAAGATGTAGAGGAAACCATCCTTCTGACCTTCCACATAGGCAGCAGGAACATCCTTGCCATTGATGGTCACAGCCACACAAGAAGTTGGCAATGAGAGCACTTCATTCTCGCTGGCTTTTGCCAAATCAGCAATGTTGGTAGCATAACCGAAGTCGAGACGAATACCATTGGCGCTGAATGCAGCCTCATTGAAGGTCACACCAGCCTCCACCTTGATGTCATCGAGGATGTAATTGCCTGGATTGTAGCAGTTGATAATCACGAAATAGTCATCTGGGAAAGGTTCACCACGAGGCCAAGCAATATCACCGTCTGGTGTTTCCAGGCCTGTGTAGTTGTAGCAATACTCATCCTGAGTATCCTTGTCGATGAAGTAAGTCAGGTAAGAGATGTGACGCCATTCACCGTCGAAACCTGTGAAATTGTACTCGTAACGGGTACCATTGGCGATACAGATGGCCATGTCGCAATACTCACGACCGATGGAGAGAGAAGACTTGATGTGAGTAGGCAGGTCATTGCCAGTATCAGCATCATAATAAGAACCGTCTGCTCTTACCCAGAAACTCACACGATAGCTCGTGTTGGGCGTCAACCTGAGGTTGCCCACCATGAAACCACGGTCCCAAGAGTTACCTGCATAGCTGTCGGAGTTCTCCATCAATAAGCTGTTCGAACCAGAATGAACCAGCTTGGTGTAAGGTTCAGTCCAAGTGTCCGCGTCCTGCTTGTTGACCCAGTTACCGAATGTACCGCCAGGAGTATAAGCATGCTCCGTTGTGTACTTCGAGTCGCCTGGTTCAAAGCCAACAGATGCGATGGTCGTCTGTGCCTGTACAGAAGCGGCGCACAACAGACCAGCTGCAATCATTAAGTTAATCTTTTTCATAAGCGAAAAGTTTTGTTAAGTTAGGTAAATTAAAATATAAATATAATTTGTAAACATATTAGTAAACATGTACAAAGAGTCTTCACAAGGAATTCTCGATGCAAAGTTAAGGAGATTTTCCCTAACCCACTTATTTTAAGGTTACAAGCATTTTTCAATAGGTTACATAACGTGTTTTCTCAGCAAAATGGACATTTTCAGTATATAAATGAAACATAAACAGGTCTTATTTCCATAGGAATCACTCCCTCATCGAGGGCATGCTCATAGAGGCTGTCAATCACCTTTTCCGACAGTTATTCATCACCTTCCATCTCCTCAGCCTCGCTTTCCACCTCACGCCAACGGTTCCTTTCCTCCAGCATATCCCACACCTGTTCAGCTCCACTTTCGTCCAGACCGTCTATCTGAGTGATGAAAAGCTGCGTTCCATTGCTCTTCACCGTGTAGAAGAGTTCCTGCACACCGTCCAACATCCCGTCAGCCCAATAATACACCTCAAAGCGCTTCATGTAACGTCCATCCTCCCACACTCTCGTCTCAAAGTTCTCACGGCTCACATACACCTGTTCAGAGTCATCAATGCCTGTCAACAACCAGGTGGCGTACTTTGCCTCTCCATCCGAGCCATACACATCCACCTTCGCATGGAGCGTGTCCAACACAGCTGGAGCCAGATATTTCTTCAGGATATCCTCATCCCAATCATAGGAACCCGGTTCCTCAGGTGCATGGCTGTAGAAATCCTCAATGAAAGCGATGGCGTCCTCATCGCTCACATCCTGCCACACCACCTCATCCTCCTGACCCTTCACATCCATTGCCAGAGAGTCCCCATCAGTTCCCTCCCGTGTTCCATTCCCTTGCGACTTCTTGCCTGTGCAAGACCACAAACAGCTCATCAGAGCCATTCCCATCACCACAAAAAAGTAAAATCTTTTCATAATTTTTCAGTTAGAGTTAGCTATTATATTGATAATGTGGGCAAAGGTAGTGAAAAAAACGCAAACATACCAAATGAAACACCCCAAACTCATATTTTTCGCTGTTTTCCTTTGCAAAGTAATGAGAAAAGGGTGTTCCTTTGCTATCGACAAATCATATAGTTTCACATCAATCGCTTAATCCTTCGGTGCTCGGTAAAACTCGTATTCGCCACCAGAGTTCTTCATGAAGAGGTGGTCGTGCTCGTCGATTCTGAAGGTGGCAGTGCCTCCGTCGAAAGACAATGAAAGCACTCCCGTTCGTTCATCGTAGTCATAGTTGTCGAATTTGCTCCACAATCGCTCCGAATGGCGGTAGCAGTATTCACGCTCGTAATAACCAATCATGTGTTCATCGGGCAGATAAACAAGACCAATCACGTAATCGTCTGGCGTGAAGGTCTTCAGCGCTGTCGGTATCCACCAGCCAGTGAAGCGTTCCAACCCATCTGGGGTCACCGCACCCAGCGTGTAGGACACCACTCTTGATGTCTCACCAAGCAGCTTTTCTTTGGCATTCTTCTTGATGAACTCACACAACGTGATTTCGATGCTCAGCGGCTCTGAGAGGTCTGTGTCTTTGTAGATGTCCTTCTTCTCAATCTTCACTTCCTGCTCGAAAAGGTCGGGCGTGATGATTTTCTCTATTTTCACGTCGTTCTCTGCCACGATGTTCAGGATGTAACCATCAATGATGCCATCATCGGCCATATAGCTGTTCTCAGGCATCTTCAGGATGAGGTTTTCCTCGTCCTCACTTGGGATCACCTCTTTGGTCTGACCTTGCACATAGATGTTATAGCCCGTGCTGCGTTTGGTGCTAGCATTACCCAGCGCTCCATGAATCTCGAGGATGTTGCGGTTGGGCTTCTTCTTGTTCATGGCTAACGCATGCTTGTCAAGCGGGTATATATAGATGCCCTTAGATATTTTTTCATGCGCTTCGATAGGAACCAGCATGCATTCGGGCTGCTCTGCCGAAAATCCTTGGTCAGGAACAAGCACCAGGGTAAAGGGGTCGAGGGAGGCTTGTGTAAAGCCACGTACCTCGCTGGAGTAGCTGCCCTTCACCCTCACATCAGCACGATATCGGCCACCCTTCTCAATCGTAACTTCAGGGAGGCGCTGGTATGTCTCAGTCTTGGAGAGCGTAACGTTGTAATGTTCGGACATCTTCTCTTTGTTGGTCATGATGAAGTTACGGTAATGGGTGTCAAACTCCTGCTCATCGATATCGAAGGCGTACATCAGGGGCTTGGAGACACCAGCCATCTTCCAGTAACTACGGGCACGCATGAGCCTGTCACACCACATGGTCTTGTTAGTTTTCTCGCTGATGAATTTGGCCAATAGTCCCAGATTGTATCCCTCATGCCTCATGACGACGCCATCGTAGGCGGAATAGTTCTGGTCGATGGGCAATTGCAGGGTAGACCAATGATTGACGTCAGAAAGTGGAGGTACTGCGCCTTCCTCAATCGGGTCATACATGAAATGTTCCAATGCACGGAATTCCATAAAGACAGCCACCAACTCGTCGTAGCGATTGTCATCGACTATCGCGCAACGATACCTTTGCTGACAGACGTGCAGCAGCTCATGGGTCATGGTCATAAGGAAATCGTTGCGTTTTGTAGGGTCAGCATTCACCACGGAACCCATACTGATTTCCACGTATGCCTCATGGAGTTTGCGGTTAGAAGCTTGTCCAAGAATATTTGAGCCCAAGGTGGTGACGGAGACAATCTGCACCACACCTGTGGGCATTTTCATATATTCACGCTGTTTCAGATAGGCAAAAGCCCTTTCGATGCAGTCGATGGTGAATTCCACCACTTCGGGCACCTTCAGCTCCTTCTGAATGCGCTGACGCTCCTCGTCTTTCTCGATGGCCTCCTTTAGCACTTCGGCAGCGGACTTCCCTCTGGAGAAGATGTGCAGAATATTGGTGGCCTCAAATTGATGATCTTCCTGATACTGTTTGTACAATTGGTCTTTCTGAGCCTCATATTTCTGCGCGATGGCCTTGCATCGTCTTTCCAAATCATCCACATCGATGCCGATGTCAGCCATATTCCAATACAACTCGTAAGACACATTCCCGACTTTGGTCTTACCCTTGCAAGAGAGCTTTTTCTTCTTAGCATTGTAAAAATATTGTAAAGGTTCATTGGCCTCTTGGTTGACTAAATAGAGGCCGACAGAGGCTGCGGCAGGAATGAATATCGCCCAGAATAACGCACAGTTCTGGTCAGAACGATAAACGAGTTTGTCACCCTTCACTGTCGAGCCATATTCGTAATAGCTGCCGTTATTTGCCACACGGAAGACGTGCACATAGGGATACAGCTCGGGACTGATACCCAGCTCAGACAAATTGGCGGTCATGGTGTATTCGCCAGGCATGATTTCATCGTCATCCAGTCCAGCGTTCAGTTCATGACCTGCCACGAGGATATAACCTTCATCCTCAATTTGACGAGCAGCCTTCAGCACATCAGGCGAAGCAGATGTCAACGGAGTCATGGTGAAGTCCACATCATGCTCGAAGGCATCCTTCTCGGCTTGGATGTGGAAGCCTTTCAGCGGTGTACAATCGACAGGCTTGCTGTTGCCGAGGCTTTCAGGCAATATCAGCTTCTCATTGCTGAGTCCTCGACCATCGTCGCCCCCACCAAAGCATTTGTAGAGGGTGATTCCACCACCCACCAACAGCACAAAGGCGATGAGCACCAACCATACTTTGCTTTTCTTTCCACCCCCATTCACATTCCCAATCCCACTCATCTTATGCTGAACAGGAGGTTTGGGAGGAATAACCGGTTTAGGGGGAACAACCGGTCTTGGAGGAACGACTGGTTGGGAAGGTGTATTGGAAGGAGGGGGCATAGGCATGCTAACCTTGGTACCGCAACTCACACAGAATCGCGCACCGTCCACGAGATGGGCACCACATTTTGTACAATAAGCCATAGTTAGTCCTTTTTTGATGACGCCACAAAGGTGGGAAATAAAATCCATTCCCACAAGAAAAAAGGCCAAAAATTGTGAAATAATGAGCAAATCTCACCTTCATCCCCCGAAAACAAGACGTGATAAAGGATCAAAACTCAACTTTTTTGCAATTTTCCTTTGGAAATTAAATGAAAAGGGTGTACCTTTGCAACTGTAAACAAAAAAGAAACATCATTATGGCAACAATCGTTTTACAAGTTCCCGATGAGAGTCTTGTGTCAAAAGTGAAACAGGCATGCAGGATGCTGATGGGTGTGACTTCAGTAAAGATACAGAAAGAAGTCAAGCCCAAGGAATATGACATCACCAAAACAGCAGGATTCCGTGAGGCAATGGATGACGTGAAGCATGGTCGGATATACCATGCAGATAGTGTGGACGACATGTTTAAGCAGATACTTGGCTGACGTATGTATAGCATCGACTACACCAAGCGTTTCGAGAAAGACTTGAAACGCTGCCAAAAGCGTGGGTTAGACATCCAGTTGATCAAGGATGCCGTCAAGTTGCTTGCTGAAACTGGTACGTTGCCTTTGAAATATCGTCCTCACAAGTTGTCTGGCAACATGGACGGACAATGGGAATGTCACATCCAGCCAGATTGGTTGATGACGTGGCAACAGAACGACATGAAGTTGACCCTCCTGTTTTTGCAAACAGGCACTCATTCTGATTTATTCTGACAAATCATATTGTTTCACATCAAATCGCTTATGCCTATGGGGTAAGATGAGATGATGATGAAAGGAAATGAAAAAGCCAACCGTGATGAAGGTCGCGGTTGGCTTTTTGATTATTTATTGTCAAGCTCTTTCTCTATTTTTAGCAATTCATTATAATTATAACGATTGGCCGTGATTCTGTCTGTCAATTTTTGATAATACTCTATATTATCAGGATGTTTGTCAGGATGAGCGTAAACAATAAGCTTTTTGTATAATGCTTTTGCTTTGCTTATTCCTGCCACTACATTAAGCCCTTCATCAGCTTTTCTTTTTTTATTTTTTCGAAAGAATCTATCCCTTTTTGATTGGAGGAGTGGTAGTACCGATGAAATAATTTTTAAGATTTGCATAAGCTTTTAGAGAGAAGACTCTGCCAATTTTAGTTGTTTTTCCTTGTACAATTAAAGTATCAAAACCAATAGCCATGAGTTGCCTCACAAAAGAGTTATTTTGCAACACATATTGTGATATTTCAAAGATTTCTGACTCTTTCAGACCTGCATCATTTTCTATTGAGATTTTGAAGCCACTTCTAAGCCAAATGGAACTCATTTCATGCCTGAAATCCATATCTCCCTGTGATATGGAAACCTTACACAATCGCTCTAATTCACCTGAAATGAAATATTCCTTAAACGCTTGGTTCATTGCGTTAATGATTTGCATTCTTTCAAATGATCCGTCTAACAGAGCATTAAGAAGATTTTTCAGAAATTCTTTGATGTCCATACAAACTAAAGACTTTTTGATAATATCATACCATCGCTGCTATATAGGTTTGCAGTATTAACACCTTTAGATTCCAAGAACTCTTTTAGGATCAGGTACAACGCATCATTTGCATTATTACATTTTGATATATCGAATCGATTAGGTTGGGAGTTATACAAGAAATATGCACATAATGCGAATGCTGAAGCCGAAGCCGTATTAGCACCTAATTTTTCATATACAAAAGCAATCCTTGTCAACCCAGTTAACACAAAGTTATCAAACCATTCGTCTGCCGTCATTTGCCGGAAACTAAACATTTTCTGTGGCATTTTCCCTTGAACTTTAGCCTTCAAATTTTTATTTCCATTTGCCAGGATGAGCCTTGGAATAACTGTAATATATGCACGTTCTTTCTCTTCTTTTGTCATGTTCATTGAATTCAATGTGCTGATATAAGAGGCAAAAGGTTGCATAGACAATAGTTTCTGGTGTATTTCTTTATTGTAGTCTGTAAATATCGGCATTATAACATTGATAAAGTTACAGACACAATCATCTTCAATAGCTTGTACTTTTGCCACCTCATTTGGCCTTATATCCCCACAATAATTCACTAATGGAGTGAACACATATGAATCCAATATAAAACGCTCTTGTTCTGTAAGAGAATTTTTGGTGAAGATAGCATTTACAACAGAGTTATCTGTGATAGGATGTAATTGAACCATAATTAGTTTTTCATTTGCTTAGCCTACCAGCTCCCAATCTCAGCGGTTAGTAATGCATATAAAAAAGGCGTGGGAACTTGTTGCTTATCACCTCCTTTGGCTCTGGACTGCCTGACTGAATAATAAGCATTGCCCACACCAAACGATATAATAAGCCAATGACGGCATAATATACCATTGATGTGAACGTTCATGCTCATCACCTTCAGTCAAGAATTGTCCAGATTCCGGGAGAGGTAACGTGCTAAACGCCCTGTCTCATGCTGTCCGACTACAAGAGTCTTCCGACAATCGACGGGGCAAATATAGGGATTCCTTTGATTATAAACAAGCATTTTTGTGAAAATGTTTGGTGAAAAGTGAAAAATCACAAAAAAAGAAGAGCCGATTCTCACGAACAGGCTCCTCCATTGAAATAAACAAGAAAAATGATTGTAATATTCAACTTGCTTCTTTGGAAGTGAGAGAGGTCTCATCATCCATGCGCAGGTCTTCACGGGTGAAGATGGGGATGTTGTAATCCTTGGACACTTCGAGGGTGATTCTGCCTTCGTTGATGATGTCGTCGCAAAGGACACGCTTGATGGCTGTTATTCCCTTCATCACGATATGCGTGGAGGTGGAGAATAAATCCAGTTGATTCTCTATACACCAGTCTTGCATTGGTTTGGCATCCATCAGCAAGTTCACCCTGACTTTTGCGTCACGGAAGAAGTCGTCCTTTCGGTACTTGTTCTCTTCCTTCTCAGCAGTGTTCTTAATAGCCTGCTCTAAACAGCTTCTATACATGAGGCTTCTGTCTGGAATCAGAGACTCCACAACTTTAATACTTGACCTATACTGTGAGGTCGTTGATTCGAAAGGCTTGTTAGCCCGAGTGTAATTACCTTTACACATAAGAATATAACGATTAACCACCATCGAGAGGTTTTAGTTGTTTTTAATTTGTGGCTTATTAGGCCCCGTTATTTATTGTTTTGCCTTGTTAAGGCGATTTTCACCTATTGATTGGCTTGTTAAGAAGCCATCAGGTAGGGCGGTACTCTGATTGTCATATCTAACATAAAACTTCTTGTTTGGTTCATCACTCGACCGCATCCAGTGCAGCACTTTCAATTACACTTTCCACGTTTGGTTCTGTGCTGACCGCCTGGACAACGACTTCAAGAAGTCCGCTCCAGAGATCAACAGCTTCATTGGAAGCCTGCTCCTTCTCTTTGGAGAGTTCGGTGAAGTACTTGAAGGTTGCCATCATCTGCTGTCGCTGTTTCTTTGTAGCAATGATTGCCACTTCTTCTGAAATCTCATCAACGGGGATGTTGCCATCCGTGCGATCGTTGATTTCCTGAGTTAGACCAAGTATGTCTTTACGAAAAGAAGTTTTCATTCTTCTTTCTATTTTAGCCGTTTGACTTGGTGGCTTTGGGCATCCTTAATACCCGTTAACCAAGCAACTCAATTATTGAATTGCGCTGCAAAGGTACGGACTTTTTCATGTGTTCTCCAAATATTTTTCTATTTAATTTATTGGTAATCAACTATTTACATGGTATAAAAATGTGGCAAAAAAATACACCCCCGATGGAGGGGTGTAAAGGAATGGATGATATTTACACTATTTTGAGAGTTAAGTGCTTGATTATCAGCAGCTCTCTATATCAATAAAATATCGGCTGTTATGATTTTTCGGTTTTGGGTCTTTATAATCGCCTTTCAAGTTGTTATGCAAAATTTTGCTCTTTGGGTCATTATATTTCTCTTCATCAGAGATACCCAGAATGTATATCATTCGGGAGATGAGTCTTTGCTTGCTGGTGTCAACAGGATCATATGTTTTCCGTATTTTTCCTGTGCTGGTTGTTATTATCCTTTCCAATTCTTTCTTCGGATTCTTCCCTTTCAGATGTCGGGTGAGGAACCAATTCATATATTTGTGGAAGAGAGCCACCTTCCAGATTTCCTTTTCGGTGATTCTTTCATAGCGCAATATTTCATCCATGCCTGATATACAATCCAAATCACTCAGATTGGGGGGGGTGAGCATGGGGTTCTTTTCTAAAAATTGATAGACAGCCATAGCGAGATACCAGAGCGTCTGTTTGCTTATGATGGTGAATTTGTCGCTTTTCTCTCTTCCTTCTGCCTTGACTTTCAGGGTCAATTCTGCTGGGTTTTTACATCCTTTCCATTTTCCTTTCAGACAACCATGAGTATCATCATAGATTTCATGTTCCATCTTCAGGATTTCATTGACGAGAGCAGTCAGTTCCTGCCTTGGATTCGGAGCACATGGATGCACATCTTCGGTGTATCCTTTCACCACGTCTTTCATCATCAGACAGAGATACCAAAATTTATCTCTATCCAATTCGAAGGATTTGAGGGTTCTCTGTACATCTTCATGCTCCAAGTAGGCGGTTTCCATACTGGTGTCTATCTCACCTTTGAAATAGTATTCCGCAAATTGACTATAAACCCATGAAGGACCAATATCACCTTCAAAAGGTCCATCACATACCAAGAAAAGCAAGTCAGATGCATCGCATACATATTCCAACAAGGGTTCATCATAGAGTTTCACAC
>JBGUMY010000347.1:0-5660 GCA_045117095.1 Bacteroidaceae bacterium
GAGGCACCACGTTTGGTACGGAACACTGCAACAGACTTCTGGTATTTTGCCTTCAGATTGTAATACTTCTCCAGCTGAATTTGCGTCATTTGTTTCTTGTGCGTCTTGTACTCCTTAGTCAGGTTCTTATACACCATCGTTAAGGAATCCATGGTCTCAGCAGGAGTAGTCTTGCTGTCCAAGGCCGCCACACCATTGACAAACAATTCATACCGATTGAGGAAGTCACTTGCAGGGTCTGCCATCATCGAAGCAACCCCCAACATGACAGCCAAACAACCAACGTAAAATCTTTTTGTGTTCATCTGATTTGGATATTATCACCATTGAATCCAGGGACGATAGTCGTAACGAGTGGAATAATCCTCAGGAGCGATACGGACGGTCGTGTTGGCGTCTTTGCCAAGAAGGAATTTGTCAAGGAAAGCTTCTACTTCGGGGTATTGCACTTCAGGCAACTGGCAATGCCCATGACCTGCCACAATGGAATAACCTATACGGTCGGCAATACCAAAACGCTCCCACACTTTGATGGCGGCATTAGCTGACACATACATCGATGGGTCACACAGCCATTCGTAGTCAGGATTACCTAAAAGCAACACGGCACGAGGACAGCACATGGCAACTAACTCGTGGCGGTCGTGAGGAAGTCGGTTTACTTTCTCTTCACCAAAAGTCTCTTTCAGACTCTCTTTGAACCAGTTATAGTCCGTCTTGTCAAGATTCTCCACATTACCTAATGTGCGTGAGAAACGCCAAGAGGCAGCACCGCCGCCACCAGGTTCCTGTGCGATGATAAGAGCCACACGCTCATCGAAAGCACCACAGAAGAGTGCCATCTTACCAGCATAGGAGCAACCAGTCACACCAATGTGCGACATATCTATTTTCGTCACTTCTGGTCCCAATTTCTGCAAACCATCCAACAGTCTGCTGAAGCCCCAAGCCCATTCGCTGTAAGCGCCATTTTCCTTCAGGCTTGGATAGAGACGATCGAAAGCATAACTGCCACGTCCAGCGGTCTCGCCACCACGACGCATCTGAGAGTAGCTGTTCACCTGACGCTCAGAGAAGGTCATCATGGCGATGTTGCGATCGCGGAAAAGTTTATTAGGCAGAGCAATCATGCTGGCACCAATCATCAGCGGATAGGGAGCCTTACCCTCCTGCGGATAGAAGATAACGGAACTGAGGGTGAGGATCTGGCCGTTCTCGTGAACATCAACAATAAGGGTGTCACCTGACATACGTGCATCAATGCTGTCCATTGACACAACAGGTTTAGTACCAATCTCATAGTGCTGAATCTCATGGGCAATCTCAGCACGACGTTTTGCCCATTGCTTGAAATTCTTCACCTCACCCTTACCATTCGACCACTGGAAGGGGTTGGGCAAAGTCTTCACCTCTGGCAATTGGGCAAAAGAGGGGTATTGGGGTTCAGCGAATTTCGCTCCAGTGTTTTCAACATTGTAAACGAGAGGCACATTTTTTTGTGCCATCACCTGATAGGCATCGGAATGAGCCACGAAACCAATGCTTTGTAGGCCACAAGCGAGAACCATTCCATAAAGCGCTCTTTTCATGTTAATTTTAGATTAGATATTGTTATTATATAATAATGTATACAGGTCGGTTGGAAGAGATCCATCAATCCTTGTAGTAATCGATGTTCTCTTTGGTGAGCAACTCAATAGACATGTAGTGGTCACGAGGAATATTCATCTTGAGCACACACGTATTGAACATGGAGCGGAAGCAGTCCAGCCCCTGCGATTGCGGATGCTGAGCGATGAGGAAATCAGCAGAACCATCCTTAATGCATGCCACATTCGCATCAACGGCATCATATCCCAAAAGGGTGACGTGGGGATGATCAGGCATATTCTCCTTCAAGAAATTGGCGATGATGTGGATGGAGGAGTTGAAGGAGAGGGCGTGACGGATGTCAGGATTCTCCGTGAAGAAATCTCGCATGATGTCCTGCATACCCTGCTTATCGTAGGCATACAGGTTCACATCGACAATCTCAATCTGCGAACAATGCTCCTCCATATATTTGCGGAAGCCCACCTCTCGATTCATCTGTTGACGACTCGCCACTCTACCCTCTCCCAACACCTTGAAGAGCGCAATCTTCTTCGTTTCGGCATCAGTGGCCAATGACATGATGCGTCCAGAGAAGGCGCCACTTCGCAAAGAGTCCTGGCCATAAAAGATGCGGTGATTAAACTCTGGCCAATTGGAGTCGAGGAGAGCATAAGGAATTTCACGCTCATCAAGTTGAGTTGTGAACTTCATCATGATGTTATAATTGAAGATGGGGCCAATGATAACTATGTCAGGATTCGAGTCGAGCAGGCTTTGGCATTCAAGTTTGAAGGATTCTGTATTGAAAGGGTCATAGCGAAAAATTTTGAAGGAGAGTCTGAAATCATTGAAACGACGCACACCATCGGTCAATCCCTTCTCCACACGAGCCCAATAACTGTCAGCCTCATGCATGGGCAAAATGGCGGCAAACTGAGGTATGCTATGAGACGCCAAAGCAGAGAAATAATGATTGGGGGTGAATTTGATTTCGTCCAGCACTTTCTGAACTCGCTCAAGGCTGATGGGTGACACATTGCCTCGACCATGAATGATACGGTCAACCGTGCCCACGGATACTCCTGCTTGTTCAGCAATATCCTTAATGCGAATTTTGGAACTACTCTCCATCATAAAAACAATTACCTTAACAATACTTTGAAAAACCGTGCAAAGATAGCGTTTTTTCGCCACATGGAAATTTAATTGGGTTAAAATTTCATCGAACCAATATTTTTTGTGGAGAAAACAACGTTTTTCTCGCAAAAAAGATTTACATTTGCACATTATTTCAGATTCAACTGTACACAAAATACATTTTATCTCAATTAATATGGCAAAAATTGTAACAATGGGCGAGATTATGCTTCGCCTATCACCTGAAGGAAACTATCGTTTTGTACAGGCAGAGAAATTCAACATCATTCCAGGCGGTGGCGAGGCTAATGTAGGCATCAGTCTTGCAAATTTCGGACACGAGAGCGTGTTCGTGAGCAAGTTGCCCAAACATGAAATCGGACAGATTGCAGTAAACGCTCTGCGCAAGTATGGTGTCAACACCGACTTCATCGCTCGTGGTGGCGAACGTATCGGTCTTTACTATGCGGAGACAGGTGCCAGCATGCGTCCATCCAAGGTCATCTACGATCGTGCCCACTCTTCCATCGCAGAGGCAAAAACCGAAGATTTCGACTTCGACAAGATATTTGAAGGAGCAGATTGGTTCCATTGGTCAGGTATTACGCCTGCCATCAGCGACGCTTCGGCTGAATGTCTGAAGCAGGCCTGCATCGCAGCCAAAAAGCATGGTGTGACTGTTTCGTGCGACCTCAACTTCCGTAAGAAACTCTGGACAAGCGAGAAGGCCATCTCCATCATGCGTCCACTCATGCAATATGTGGATGTATGCATCGGCAATGAGGAGGATGCAGAACTGTGTCTGGGTTTCAAACCTGATGCTGATGTAGAGGCTGGTGTAACTGACGCTGCTGGCTACGAGGGCATCTTCAAGGCAATGGCTCAGGAGTTCGGCTTCAAGTATGTGGTATCGACCCTTCGTGAGAGTTTCTCAGCCACTCACAACGGCTGGAAAGCGCTTATCTACGATGGCAAGGAGTTCTATCAGAGCAAGCGTTACGACATCAACCCAATCATCGACCGCGTAGGTGGTGGTGACTCTTTTTCTGGTGGCCTTATCCATGGCCTGCTGACCAAGCCCACTCAGGGTGAAGCACTCGAGTTTGCTGTGGCAGCATCTGCCTTGAAGCATACAATCCCTGGTGACTTCAATCATGTGTCCATCGCCGAAGTGGAAGCATTGGCTGGTGGCAATGCCAATGGACGAGTACAGAGATAAGAGTTAAGGGCATAAGATATAGAAACAAGAGTTAAAAGTTAAGAGTTAAGCATTAAGATATGGCAAAATTCGATAAAATTGCCGTTATGGCAAAGATTGGTGAGACAGGTATGGTGCCTGTGTTCTACCACAAAGATGCAGAGGTGGCCAAGAAGGTCATCAAAGCATGTTATGATGGCGGCGTTCGCGCTTTCGAATTCACCAATCGTGGTGATTTCGCCCACGAAGTGTTTGCTGAGTGTGTGAAGTTCGCAGCTGTTGAATGTCCTGAGTTGGCACTTGGTGTGGGTTCTGTTGTGGATGCCCCTACTGCAGCCCTCTACATTCAGTTGGGAGCCTGCTTCATTGTAGGTCCTTTGTTCAATCCTGAGATAGCACCTGTCTGCAATCGTCGTCTCATCCCCTACTGCCCTGGTTGCGGTTCGGTGAGCGAAGTGGGTGCAGCACAAGAATTGGGTTGCGACCTCACCAAACTTTTCCCTGGAGATGTGTATGGCCCTGCGATGGTGAAGAACCTCAAAGCTCCTATGCCTTGGTCGAAGATTATGGTGACAGGTGGCGTGGCTCCTACAGAGGAAAACCTCACAGCATGGTTCAAGGCTGGTGTGTATTGCGTAGGCATGGGCTCCAAGCTCTTCCCCAGCGACAAAGTGAAGGAAGGCGACTGGCAATATGTGACTGACAAGTGCAAGGAAGCACTTACCTACATTGAGGCAGCTCGCGAATCTATTCCCTATTATTTTGGCCACACAAGTCTCAACAGATAATTTGAAGTACAATCATATCACTTAAAAACATAACATTATGGCTATTTCAAATCTTCAGAAAGCGCGCGCTGCTTATCAGCCCAAGCTTCCAAAGGCACTTCAAGGTCCAGTGAAGGCTGTTGAAGGTGCTGCAACTCAGTCCGTTGGCAATCAGGCTGAAATTAAAGAACTGTTCCCCAACACTTATGGTATGCCTGTCATCACTTTCGAACCAGGCGAACCCATAGAACTGCCTCCATTCAACGTGGGTATCATCCTTTCTGGTGGTCAGGCTCCTGGTGGTCACAACGTGATTTCAGGTCTGTTTGACGGTGTGAAGTCTCTCAACCCAGCCAACAAACTCTATGGTTTCATCTTGGGACCTGGCGGTCTCGTTGACCACAACTACATGGAAATTACTCCAGAGTTGATGGATCAGTATCGCAACACTGGTGGTTTCGACATCATCGGTTCTGGCCGTACCAAATTGGAAGAGGAAGACCAATTCGAGAAGGGTATCCAGATTCTTCGCGAACTCGGCATCAAGGCACTCGTCATCATCGGTGGTGACGATTCCAACACCAATGCTTGTGTGCTTGCTGAGTACTATGCAGCCAAGAAATATGGTGTACAGGTAATTGGCTGTCCTAAAACTATCGACGGCGACTTGAAGAACGACCAGATTGAGACCTCTTTCGGTTTCGATACTGCTTGTAAGACTTACTCTGAGATGATTGGTAACATCCAGCGCGACTGTAATTCTTCCCGCAAGTACTGGCACTTCATCAAATTGATGGGTCGCTCTGCTTCTCACATCGCTCTGGAGTGCGCTCTTCAGTGCCAGCCTAACATCTGTCTGATCTCAGAGGAGGTGGAAGCCAAGGCTATGTCACTCGATGATGTAGTGACTTACATTGCAGAGGCAGTGGCTGCACGTGCTGCAGAGGGCAACAACTTCGGCACCG
>JBGUMY010000348.1:0-14356 GCA_045117095.1 Bacteroidaceae bacterium
GAGCCATCAGCGGACTTTACGATAAATTCCTCATGGCCTCACCTGCCTATGGTGGTGTGGGGCTCGACAAACTCGCTGTACAATCATGGTACAATATCTACCAATTCTTCATGATGCTCACCATGCTTTTTCTTCTTTGGTGGCCTAATCATAAGAAAACAACTCCTTTCCATTGGGATTGGTGCATCATCCTCATTTCCATTTTCCTTTCTTCGGCCGACTTCGCCTACTTCTATGCCCTTGGGCTTGATGGTGCCATGATTTCCATCGTCTCGATGATCCGACGTGGCTCTGTCGTTGTCAGTTTCCTTTTCGGTGCGATGGTCTTCCGCGAAAAAAACTTGAGGGCGAAAGTCATCGACCTTGCCCTCGTGCTTCTTTCCATGCTCTTCCTCTTCATCGGCAGTTATCAATGATGAGAGGAAGCCACTAATTCTTTTCAAAACGCTGTCCTTTAAAGTATTCCTCAATTTCAGAATTCAGGAGAGCGTAATCCCTGTCGTAGTCCTTGATAATATGCCCATGTTCGAGCAAAGTGATGCGTGAACAGATGTCCAGCGTATGGGTCAGATTGTGAGAAGACACGATGATGGTGGCACGTTGTTCCTTGCTGTACGTCTCAAGCAGATACTTCATAGCCAATTGTGACGTGGGGTCAAGGAAGTTGAAAGGCTCATCAAGTAGGAGCAGTTGGGGATAGTGAAGCATCGCTCCGATGATACCCACCTTCTGCTTATTGCCCATCGAGAGGTTGCGAATCAAAGTTTTCTGCCCCAACACTTCCCCGTTCATGAAGCCATCGAATTGGAGCAGACGGTGATGAAGGGTTGAGTCATTAATGCCTGATATCTTGGCAAGGAAACGGAAATATTCTTCCGGAGTGAGGTAGTCAATGAGGAAACCCGTATCAACAAAAGCACCTGTATAGGCCTTCCACGACTCACTTTTGGAGGTGTCGCAAGAGACTGGTTGTCCATCCACTATACCGTCGATGGTCACACAGCCAGAGTCTGCATGAAGGAGGTCAAGGATGATACGGAACATGGTGGTTTTCCCTGCTCCATTATTGCCTACAAGACCAATGAGTTCGCCACTATGGATGGCGTAGTGGTCTATGTTGAGGGCTTGTTTTTCCCCGAATGATTTGGTCAGTTTTTCGATTGTTAAATTCATCTTGTACTTGTTATTAACAGTTCTTGGGAGCGTTACTCCAAGTCTATCTTGAATTCCTAAATCCGTCCATATTTTGATATCGACGTTTCATGAATCGTTTATATATGTTGCGGAGCCACAACGGATGCAGCACCGTACCTATCAGTCCTATCGTTATCATCGAAATAGCAGCCACCTGGTCGTTGAAGCACTGCACAAGGGCATACATAACCAACATGGGTAGGAAGAGAGCCGCTGCAGACATCATCATCTGCACCTTGGTATCACGTCCAGCCTTAGTGAGTTTTTCATTCAGATGGATGGTCGAATCATTATAAACCGCCAATTGGAAGAGGAAGGGGAAAACTGCGCCAGAAGCGAAGAAGAGGCATCCGAGAGCTGTTAACCAAGTAATCTTATCCTCGATGATAGGCATGAGGGAAAAGCCGAGCGGCACCAAAAGCATCAGACATTGGAAATAGTATTTGGCTTTAAGCAAGGCGAGCACCGTCTCTTTGCGTACCATGAGTCCATCAATATAGTTGCCTTCTGCACACAAGATGGTGGTAAGTGTCATCACGCCCAAACAAGTGAAGCAATAGACGCAAATGAAGATACGCATAAAGGGCATAGTGTCATACACGTCGGTGAAGGAGAACAGGCCACAAAGCATGAGCATACAAAGCGAACCTGTGAGGAATTGCTTTCTGACCACGAGATTGCGCATCGTGGATTTGATCTCGAGTTTGAGGTATTCGCCAATCACGCCAAAGCGGTCAAGGAATGTCATGTTGCGTGTCTTCACCTGACGCACCATCTCGGTCTTGGCGATTTCCACATAGATAGCAGTCTTCTGCAAGCGATGGTTGATCATGTAGAGCGGCACGATGAGCAATACCACTATGAGCCAACTGATGGGACTCCACACACAGAACCCACGCATGAGCAAGGCGGTGCCGTTGAAGAGCCAAGGATTGGACTCATCGAAGAAAAGACCCCAATATGCCACAATGGCATAGAGCGCCAAGGGAATGAGGAAGATGAAGAAATGACGGTTGATAAGGGTGCGCCAGAAGAGGTACCAATAACTGTTGAGCACAAACATAAGCCACCATCCCACGATGAAGCCTATCAAGCCCATGAAGCCATAGAATTGAGGAACAGCTAACAGACCAAATGGAACGAAGAAGAATGTCCAAAAGAGGTTATAAGGTTGCAAACCCATGCGCAGCAGAAAAGTGTGGAGCAAAAAGCCCGTAGGGATATTCTGCAACTTATACTGCTTTATGTTCTGCGCTGGTGTCTCCTGCATGGCAAAGCGCGTGAGGAAATCAATGATGAGGAACCAAACCATGCCGCCATCTACCCAATCGAAAGCTTCCAAAGCAGTTCCCTCAAACGCCTGATAGAGCGACACGCCAATGACAATCAAATACACCGCCCAGAAAGCGATAAAAATGTAACTGAGAATCTTCATCACAAGGTTCTTCTCAAACATCGGATGGCGACGTGTCTGCAACCGCTGATTCTGAGAGATAGAACGATATAAGAGCCAAGCTTGGGACAGAGTCATGTATAGTAGAGAGTTGAGAGTTAAAAGTGGAGAGATTAGCGTAAGTCGATAACATCCACATTGGGATAGGATTTCTCCTTAAATTGGAAGGTTGAGGACTTGTAACGCTGATTCTTCAACAGAGAATTGCACCTAATGTAGGTTTCCGTACCTTTGGCTGAGGTCATCCTGACGCTGGTAGGGTAATGAGTGGATTTGTTCACACGAATCACTACTTTCTGGAAAGGGCTGCCCTCCGCACCAGTCAACACCACCTCATGTGCCTTGGCAGTACCTGTGCCCATCTGGGCAGTGTAGCCATTTTTGTAGAAAGAGAGAAAGGCGTAAGGGTTCATCTTAGCCACCTCTGCGGCAGTAGGTTCCGTCACATTCACCTCATCGTTAGCTTTCACGTATGTCCACATCGTCTTGCCGTCAAACCACGTGATGATTCCTCCCATGTTAAGGACGAACTTCTGTCCCTGCAATTTGATATAACCATTAGAAGAACCGCCTTCCCCCTCAAGGGTGAAGCCTATCTTCACGTTGCCAGCCGACTTGAGTACTGCAGCCGACTGATCAAGAATCTTCGTGGCATCCTGCGCCTGCGCCAACACAGCAAGCATCACAGCCATCATTGTCAATGTTATCTTCTTCATAATCATTTCAATGTTTCAATCCTTCAATTAACGTCGTTTGAGCTAAAGGTTCTTCACCCCCTCCAATTCTTCACAGGTTGTTCAACAAACTCTCCAAAGTCATGGGGTCTTTAATGAGCACTTCACGCGGCTTAGCTCCCACCTGTGGCCCTACCACACCCATACGTTCCAGTTGATCCATAATCTTGCCTGCACGGTTGTAGCCAATCGAGTAGTTTCGTTGAATCATCGACGTGGAACCACTCTGATTCGTCACTACAAATTTCGCTACATCGCCAAACATCGGGTCGAGCTGCTTCTTGTCCATAGGGCCAGCATTACCTGCACCCTCCCCTTCTGGGTCGACCACTTCTGGCAGATACATCGGATGGAGGAACGACTGCTGGATGGAAATGTAGTGACAAATGTCGTTCACCTCTGGCGTGTCGACAAAAGCACACTGCACACGCACAGGCTCCGCACTACCCAAATACAGCATGTCGCCTTTACCAATCAACTGGTTCGCACCAGCACGGTCAAGAATCACACGAGAGTCCATCATCGAACCTACTCTAAAGGCTATTCTTGTTGGGAAGTTCGCTTTGATAGCACCACTGATGATGCTGGCCTGTGGACGCTGGGTGGCAATAATCATGTGGATGCCCACCGCACGAGCCAATTGAGCAATGCGGCAAATAGGCAATTCAACTTCCTTGCCAGCCGTCATAATCAGATCACCAAACTCATCGACAATCACCACTATATATGGCATGAACTCATGTCCGTGTTCAGGATTCAACTGACGGTTCTTGAACATCTCGTTATATTCCTTAATAGTTCGAGCATGCGCACGCTTCAATAGGTCATATCGGGTGTCCATCAGCACACAAAGTGAATTGAGCGTCTTCACCACCTTCTGCACATCTGTAATGATGCAATCCTCTTCTTCTTCCAGACGAGCCAAGAAATGATTCTCAATTGGGCTGTAGATGCTGAACTCCACCTTCTTCGGGTCAACCATCACTATCTTCAATTCCGATGGATGCTTCTTGTAGAGCAACGAAGTCACAATAGCATTCAAACCGACCGACTTACCCTGACCTGTTGCACCAGCCACCAACAAATGGGGCGCCTTCGCCAAGTCAAACATGAACACCTCGTTGCTAATCGTCTTACCAATGGCACAAGGCAGTTCCATCTTGCTTTCCTGAAATACACGGCTGTTGATGACGCTCTCCATCGACACGATACACTTCTTTTTATTGGGCACTTCAATACCAATCGTGCCCTTACCTGGAATCGGTGCAATGATACGGATACCCTCAGCCGCCAACGACAAGGCAATGTCATCCTCCAAGTTACGAATCTTGCTAATACGTGTACCTTCCGAAGGCACAATCTCATACAATGTGATAGTCGGGCCAATTGTTGCCTTGATGCTCTTGATTTCCACGCCAAACTGACGCAGCACCTCGATGATGCGGTTTTTGTTAGCATTCTGCTCAATCATGTCAATCTGAGGTCCCTGATCTTCAGCTTTCTTCAGCAGGTTCAGCGTCGGATACTTATAGTGTTCCAAATCCAATTTAGGGTCATAAGGCGTGTTAATGTCGCCACGCTCTATCTTACCACTACCCTTCTCCGTCTTGCCCTGCTCAATCTTCAGTTCTGTATGGTCAGTACCCACAGTGGTATCCTCAACGAAATCCAATGTACCCTGCTCCTCTTCCCTGACTCTTTGTTCCAGACTCTTTGCTCCTTGCTCATCACCCTTTGCTCCTTCCTCCTGCTCTATCACAGGAAATTCCACCTCCAACGTCTGACTGCCTTCCTTGCCTGTCAGGCCATACGAATCCTCCTCATCCCCAGCTCCTTGTTCATCGCCCTTTGCTCCTTGCTCCTCGTCTCCTTGGTCTTTACCCTTTGCACCTTTCATCATATTCTTCAGCCGATTCAAACGCTCTTGCTTCATGAAACGGAATCTGAATGCATTTCTGATAATCTCAATCGTCTTCGCGCTCAGATAAACGAGATAGAGAACAGCCGACACCGCCAACACGAGCATCAAGCCTGGTGTACCCACCACCTGAATAAGCCATTTAGCGACGAACGTTCCGTGATTACCTCCCAACCGAATGAACGAATCCTGTGTCCAAGGCATCAATTCACCCACAGCACCTAATGCCACACTCGTCCACAACATCAACAGCGTCAGCAAGATGAACTTCCTGATCAGCGTGAAACGGAACGCCCTCATCAGCCTCAATCCCATGATGATCAGATAGGGAGGAATCACGAAAGAAGCCAAGCCAAATAAGTCGTTCATCAGCCAATAAGCCACCATCGCACCCCACGAACCACACACATTCTTGTATTGTCCTTGTGTGTTAAGCCAGTCGCTACCGCTTTCCAACAGACTGAAATCCGACTCGCCTGTCACCAAATAAGAAGCCATCGCAGCCAATGAGAAGAGAGCTACCAACATCAGCAACAAGCCCACACAGAAGGAGAAAATCTCCATTTTGCCGAAGCCCGCAAAAAAATCGCCCGCAGAAAGTTTCTCCTGCTGCGCTTTCTCATATTTCTTATTACCCTTATTTTTAGTTTTACCGTTATGAGTTGCCATTCGTCATGTCAATAATTAATCAATTAGAAAGATTTGCAAAGGTACAAATTTATATTTTACAATCAAAAATGAAGCATCAATATTTTAAGAAAAAACTTGAAAAAACATTTTTTCCCACCCATCCATCTACAAAACAACCCCTCTCAATGTCAACAACACGTCAAGGTCAATATGTCAAAAGAAGGTGAATACTCATTCGGAGCACAAATATAATTGAAATAAAAAGTCCGCACTACAATAGCACGGACTTTATCAGAAAGCTTTAACAACTTAACATGGTGGCAGGTGCAGATACCTATCGAATGATGAACTTCTTCCCATCCTTGATATACACCCCTTTGTCTGGCTGGCCGTTTAATATACGTCCCTGCAAGTCGAAATAGCGGTTTGTGCCATCGGCATCGATGGTTCGGATAGTAGGCTGGATGCCAGTGGGAGTACTATCGATGTAGGGGATGTTGCCTTCGTAATCCATATTATCGTAGTTGACGTTCTCGCCCGTGCTGGTGCCCTGCTGGTCGCTTATTTGGAACATCGTCTTGTAGGTGCCAGGACGAGCTGCAGCGCGCATGCGTGCTTTGGCAGAGGAATCATCGGAAACTTCTACTTCGAAATAGCCACGGTAGGCTGCCAGACGGTTTTGCTCCACGCCACCCTCCGACTGGAAGCGTGCCCAGGTGCCATCGTCGCGCAAGCCGTAGATGTTCATTGCATCGGCCTCAACATCGGAAATTCCTTGGAAGTTGGCCCGCCATTTTCCTACAGACGTGAACTTGTCTTCAAAGTACCAGTCCTCGAAATTATAGACCACATTCTGATCATCATCAACAATCTCGGTTGACAACGTGACACCGGTGGCACTCAGATTCAACTGCCCCTTCATGACGACAACGAGATAGGCCCTGCCGGCTTGCATAAGATTGGGATTGACGTTGTCTTCTGGCAGGAAGATGAACTGCTTATAATATTCCTCCTTGAAACGCATACGGTAAATCCTGGCCTGATCGGCCTCGTTATATTCGGTGAAGTCGTAGTCGTAAGGCAAACTGACAACATAAGCACGGGGTGTCCAGGAGCCGTCATTCTGCTGGGTGGCAGAGATTACACGGTCATAGGTTACGTTTACCTTTTTGTCCTTGGATTGTTCAATGACCTCAGCATTTTGGGCTTCATATTCACCGTCATCTTTCAGATCGACCCACTGCATTGGCTTTTGGAAGCCGACAAAGTCATCGACCGATACTGAACTGCCCGTGAACTTCAACTGGTAAACGCCCGAGAGTGGTGCGATGAAGTACAGAGAATCGGCTGTGATATAGGTATTCAGATAAGTCCAGTCGACATCGACGTCGCGCTTGTAGAACACATTGAGCCAACCACTGCTGATGTCGGCATAGAAGCGCAGCACGTCACCCCTCTTAGCCTGCAGACTCGGGGTAATGAGTTCGTAGGCATCGCTGTCGGTATGGGGTGCCCACGACTTCTCGCCGCCCCCCATGCCCATCATGGCCATCATATCCATACCGCCGCCCTTGGTCATCAGCCAGCCTGTTGTATCCCAGCCTACAGGCAGATCTGGGATATCGCCTTCCTCTACTTCGAATTCCTGCTCAAAGTTTTCCGACCAAGCGTCTTCGTAAGTGATATAGGCAGAGAGGTAGATCATCTGCATGGCTATCTGAGCATTCTGCGGCATCAGGACAAGTGCTGCCTGATGTGCGCCCAAAGCCTCAGGGTTATGATGGAAAGTCACATCTACTGTGGCTGACTCTCCAGCAGCAATCTCGAACATCTGCTGACTCAGGGTATAGAACGTAGGATCGCTCGACATAGCATATAATTGCAATGCCGATGTACCTGTATTGACAAGTTGGAAGGTCTTAGTCTGACTGCCACGGGCAATGCCGTAGTTGACAGTCTGCACGCTCCGTCCGTTATGGCGCACCAACAGGTCGGGGGCATCCATTCTGATGAGACCACCAGCAATGCTGTCAATACAAAGGCTGTCGCCAGAGACAAAGCGGAAACGGTAGTCACCTTCTGGGAACCAGGAAATCCATTTCACGTGGTCCAGCGTGTCCTTAAACTGATAGGCATCCACCCTCTCCCATTTGTTGCTGCCATAGACGGACTTCTCGATGGTAACACTGGCCTGTGCGTCCACAATGGGTCCCTTATAACTGCCATCGCCATTCTTCAGCGAGAAGACCACTGCATTGTGAATGCCCTGAATAGTCAGTGGGGGTGTCATGAACCAGTCGCTTGCTCCACCACCGCCGAATATGGCGCCCATAGCTGCCATACCTCCACCAGCGGGATTATAGTGTGTAGCCACGCCTTCCTTCACCACAAAGCCCTCACCAAAGCAACCGAAAGGCATCTGGTTGTCATTAAAATCTGCAACCCATGCCTCTGGATCCGTGATGACGGCAGCGACGTTGATACTTGTGCCAAACAGGCGTTCATCATCAGGTATGAAATTAATCAAGGCCGAGTTCACGCCAATACTGCCAGCGGCGTAATGGAACGTGACGTTCAACTTGGCAGAGTCGCCGGCGGCAATGCTAAGCTTGTCATTATCTATGCTGAACAGTTCAGGAATGCTCGACTTGATGTTAACCTTCAGCGTACCAGTACCGGTATTGATAAGGATGAACTCTTTGGTACTGTCCTTAGCACATACGCTGTAATCTACAAAACGGGTATGCAAACTGTCAACCGTAACGAGCAGATCGGGCGCCTCGTTATCAATGTGGAAGCCCACCACGCTGTCTATCTCTGCGTCAACATAAGATATGAAGCGGAAACGGTATTCACCCTTCGGTGTGTCCGAAATAGTAAACGTCTGAAATTCGTCATTGAGCGTTGACGTAAAGTCAGCGATGCGTACCCACTGATTCTTGCCATACACCGAGCGTTCCACGACAAATATGGTGTCGGACATGCCCATGATAGCCTTCAGGTCGAAACTGAAACCACCGGAACCACCCATACCACCGGAACCATCGTCATCGCCATTGGTTTTTCTGGCACTGAACACCATATCCTCGCCGTCCTTAACAACTACAGGAGGAGTGAGCAGATAAGTTCTGATGCGGTCGCCACCAAACATATTCATACTAGCCATCGGATTGTTACTATTGCCAGGGTCAGTGCCCGGGTCGCCCCCCATACCAGGGAAACCACTGTTTCCAGAATCTTCAGTGGCCTTAGCCTTGGCCTTGCCGTCTTTAATCTTCCAACCCTCGCCAAACCAGCCTAAAGGGAACTTGGTTCCGTCATTAAACCGCTCGTCCATCTGCTCATTGGCAATAGACTGAGCCTGCATGCTTACTCCCACAAACAGAAGCAACATGGATAAAAGTAATCCTTTTTTCATAAATCTATGTTTAATTATATCTACCAATTTATTTTTTAGATACAAAAGTACGGTATTTTATACATTCACACACTAACAATTTAGGTGTATTTTATGACAAAAAGTCGCTTTTCCCTTGTAGAATCATCATAAAGCAGTAATTTTGTAGTCAAATTGCGCCTGTACGTATACAAACATATAAATAATATGACACAGCATACCCCTAATAAACTACAGATAAAAGACATCGAACAAACCGACATTCTGATTGTACGTGAGATGCCACGCTTCTTCGGATATAACGAAGATTTCGTATTCCCCCACACCATCCTGACCCTCATTCTGAGTGGCAGCGCACGAGCCATGTATGACATGCGGGTCATCACCCATCACAAAAATGACCTGACCATCATTCTTGCTGGCCATATTATGCACCCGATAGATTGTACTGACGACTTCACCTACGCCTTGCTGTTCATCTCGCCGAAGATGCTCGATGATCTCCGTTTCCACACCTTTAGCCACGACCACGAGAAATTCAACTACGCCCCCATCTGTTCGTTGACCGACGAGCAAGCCGCCCACCTGCTCACAATCGTGGATCAGCTCATCATCATTGCCAAGCACACCGATAAGGAATTGCCCCACCGCTATCAGGCTCTATTGGCGCAACTCGCCGTGGGCTATGAGTTTCTCAATTACTACCGCCGCGATCAAGACCGGCAATGGACAGAGAAACGCCATGCAGACATTTTCAACCGCTTTTGCGATCTGGTAGTACAACACTATCGAGAGTCAAGGGAGGTCAAACACTACGCAAATTTGCTGAATCTCACCCCGAAGCATCTCAGCAAAGTCATTCGCACGGCCACCAACGGCCTCTCACCTATCCAATGGATAGAGCAATATGTGACGACCCAAGCCAAAAACCTCATCGAGTCACACGCTACACAGACATTTCAGGAAATTGCCTATATGCTTGGCTTCTCCGAACCCACATCTTTCTACCGATATTTCAAACGTGTTGCTGGTATGACAGCAAAACAATACCGAGATAGTATTCTATCACGAAAAGACTTGGCTTGAACACGAAAAACGCTTTGGGATTTTGGTTTGTTTATTACCATCCCCAAAAGAAAGAAGTACTTCAAACGGGTGCGCTTCTTATTTAAGTTTTAACGTGAGTTCAATGTAAGAAAACCTCCGACTTGCCTCCGATGTACCTCTGCCTTATAAACCTAGAGGTAACCTAGAGGTAATATAGAGGTAACCTAGAGGTAATATAGAGGTAATATAGAGGTAACATTCCTTATTTTTATCTATTTTTCCTTCGGCGGCCTGCCGTAATTTCTTATGTCGAACTCACGTTAAGTTTTAGGTAAAGTCAATACTTTTGGGTAACACCGCAAAATAAATTCTCTATAATTTCTCAAAAACTGACAGAAAGTCATTGCTCTTTGCGAGAAATGCAGTAACTTTGTCACGATTTTCAAATAGCGTATGAACGAAAAGATTATACAACAAGTCAAGCAGCGGTATGGAATCGTGGGGAATTATGAGGGATTGAACCGCAGCATTGATGTGGCCATTCAGGTGGCGCCGACTGAATTGTCGGTGTTGATTTATGGTGAGAGCGGCGTGGGTAAGGAGGTACTTCCAAAAGTGATTCACGATAATTCGGCACGAAAACATAACAAGTATTTCGCCATCAACTGCGGCTCTCTACCAGAGGGAACGATAGATTCCGAACTCTTCGGCCACAAGAAGGGGGCTTTCACAGGTGCATTGGATGACCGTGAGGGCTATTTTGGTGTGGCGAACAAGGGCACGCTGTTTTTGGACGAGGTAGGTGAACTTCCTTTAGCTACACAAGCGAGATTGCTGCGTGTGCTGGAAACGGGCGAGTACATCCGTGTGGGAGAAAGCGAGGTAAGGAAGACGGACGTAAGAATTGTGGCTGCCACGAATGTGAATATGCAGAAGGCTATCCGTGAGGGAAAATTCAGAGAGGATTTATATTACCGACTGAACACTATCCCCATCAATATGCCACCACTTCGCGAACGGGGCAGAGACATCGAACTGCTGTTCAGAAAATTTGCTTACGACATATCTGAAAAGTATCATATCGAACCTGTCCGACTAACAGATGACGCGCGCGAACTATTATTAAGATATAAGTGGCCAGGCAATATCCGACAGTTGCGTAATCTGGTAGAGCAAATCAGCATCATCAGCCAAGAACGAGAGATCACGTCGGAGATGCTGAGAGGTTATGGAGTGACCGACGATTCAAGGGGTGAAACAGGATTGGTGCTGCATGGTGGTAACAGAATGGAACACACGCCTGAGACGCACAGTTATGAGAAGGAGCGTGATTTGTTGTTCCAGTTGCTCTCCAGCATCGGCAAAGAGGTGAAAGACCTGAAGGAACTGGTTCACAATAACATGGGGAATGTGCAGACGGTTCCAGCGGAAGGGTATCGGATGTATGAGGAGGAAACACCGAACATCGAAGCAGTACAGTATGGACGGCAAAACACCATGCAACAGCCTCAACCCTATATAGTAAATGAGCAACGCTATCAACCCCACGGAGGGATACGCTATCCAGACCGTCATATCCAGGAAGTGGATATCGAGGCGATTGAGGAGACACCAATGTCGAACAAAGAATTGATGAAGAAGAACATCATCGAGTCGCTGAAGCGAAACAACGGTAACCGCAAGAAAACGGCAAAGGAACTGGACATCTCAGAACGGACGCTGTACAGGAAAATCAGAGATTACGGATTGGATTTTTAAAGTCAAAAGGTAAGAGTTGAGGGTTTAGAATTGAGAGAAATGAAGAGATACGCAATCATATTGAGTCTGCTGGTGGGAGTATTGTCTGCCTGCACCATCAGTTACAAGTTTACGGGTACGAGCATCGACTACACTAAGACAAAGACGATTAGTCTTGACAAGTTCCCCATTCGTGCGAATTACGTGTGGAGCCCGATGGAGTCGATGTTTTACAACTCGCTGAGCGATGCCTATGCACGCAAGACCAAATTGAAGGTGCTGAAACGTGGCGGAGACTTGCAACTGGCCGGCGAAATCGTAGAATACAGCCAAACCAACAAGAGCATCAGTTCAGATGGCTATTCGGCACAGGTGCAATTGAAAGTCACGGTGAACGTCAGGTTTGTGAACAATGTAAAACATGAGGAGGATTTCGAGGAACGCTTCAGTGCCACAGCCGATTATGACTCATCGCAACAACTGGCAGCCGTACAGGAGAAATTGGTGCAAGAGATAATAGATGACATCGTTGACCAGATATTCAATAAAACCGTAGCCAACTGGTAAACAGATAGAAAAAAGCCTTCATTTGGAGTATATGATCAATATAAAAGAACTGATAGAAGCCACTTCCAAACTCAATGCTGAAACGCTGCCCGAGTTGAAAGCACTCTTGGAGAAATACCCTTTCTTCCAAGTGGTTCGACTGCTCTATATCGCCAACCTCTACAAACTACACTCACCTGACTTTGGAGCCGAACTGAGGAAGGCCAGCGTTTTTGTGCCTGACAGAACAGCTCTGTTCACCCTGACGGAAGGCATCAATTATCAATTGCCAACCGAAGGGACGAATGTAGACATCGAAACGGAATATGATGAAAACCGGACCATTTCGCTCATCAACGGCTTCTTGACAGGCGAAAGAATCGAGACAGATGACAGCAAGGAAGAAGAAAGGTATGTACCCTCAATGGCAGACCTGACCAACGACTATGCCTCATTCCTCATGCAGCAAGACCAACAAAACGAGAGCGAGAAGACAACAGATGCTCCAAAACTGAAAGGTGAAGAACTCATCGACTCCTTCATTGAGGAGACGAAAGGTAAACAACGTTTTGAGATGCCCGCCATCGATGATGAAGAATTTTCTTCGCCAGAGTTTTCAGAGGAAGAAGAGGAGATTTATACCGAAAGTATGGTCAATATTTACATCAAACAGGGGCGATATCAGCAAGCTTTAGAAATATTACGCAAAATTTCTTTGAATAATCCAAAAAAAAGTTCTAACTTTGCAGCGCAAATTAATCTGCTCGAAATCATACTGAATGGACAGAAGTAAGATTCGGGCAGATTGATATGCGCTGAAACGACAGAAAATAATAACAAAAACTAATAAAAAAATGTACCCATTAATTATTGTACTCGTTCTGATTGCATCTGTATTGATGTGCGGAATCGTTCTTATTCAAGAATCAAAGGGCGGTGGTCTTGCATCCAGCTTCGCCTCTTCAAACCAAATCATGGGTGTACGTAAGACAACAGACTTTTTGGAGAAAGCCACATGGGGTTTGGCTATCGCAATGGTAGTGCTCAGCATCGTGTCAGCAGCTTTTGTAACCAGAGCCACTGTGGAGGAAACACCTATCAACATCAGCGCACCCGCTCAGTCAACGGATGCCTCAAACGTTCCTTCATTCCCTGCTGCAGGTACACAGACTCCTGCTAATGAATAAGGGCAAAATGCTTCCCCAAAAAAAGAGCCGCATGTTTTTTCATGTGGCTCTTTTTGGCCTCATCCAGGTCTAAATAATAGGAATTTTAGGACATTTCTGCAAAAAGGTCCCTAAAATTTGCTGAAATTTGGAAAAAAAACAATATCTTTGTGGCATGATTACTTTGGCAAGACATATTGAATTGCTGCTGCTCGATCACGATTGCGTGATTGTGCCAGGACTGGGAGGCTTCATTGCCAACCATGCAGATGCAAGTTATAGTGGTGCACAAGAGAACCTTCTCCTGCCACCTTATCGTACTATCGGTTTCAACCAACAACTTCAGGTGAATGATGGCCTGCTCATACAGTCCTACATGACGGCATACGACACATCCTATCCTTTTGCCAGCCTGCAAATGGAAAAGGATTTGGAGAAAATGCTGCAAGAATTGGAACTGAAAGGTGAATACACTCTGGAGAACATTGGAACGCTGAAGAAAGGGATCAATAATAATATCACTTTCATTGCTCC
>JBGUMY010000349.1:0-12505 GCA_045117095.1 Bacteroidaceae bacterium
GGTGTCGATGTCCTCCAGCTTCATGATGGCGGTCGAGTCGCTGCGGAAGCGGTATTCCTCGATGAAGAAGGGAACGAGGATGCCGTCCACCTCGCAGATGATGTGGTCGCTATCCACGCGGTCCCACACATCGTCGGTGAACTGAAAGTTGATGTCGCCCTTCAGTCCGTGCGCCTTGCCCATGCGGCCGATCTGGTAAACGTCTTCGATTTTTATCATTGTTCTGTCTGGTTGTGTGCATCCCGCAGGACTCTCCCCCTGGCTCGGAGGGGGTGGGGGGAGTCTTCTTATGGTATTCGCTTGATGGCTGCGCCGAGTGCGGTCAATCGTCCTTCGATGTTTTCATAGCCTCGGTCTATCTGCTCGATGTTGCTGATCATGCTGACGCCGTTGGCGGACATGGCGGCGATGAGCAGGGCGATGCCGGCGCGTATGTCGGGGCTGGACATCTTGGAGCCGTGCAGCTTCATCTGGTTGTCGTGCCCCACCACGACGGCTCGGTGGGGGTCGCAGAGGATGATCTGTGCGCCCATGTCGATGAGCTTGTCGACGAAGAAGAGTCGGCTCTCGAACATCTTCTGGTGGATGAGCACGGATCCCTTGGCCTGGGTGGCGACTACGAGCAGGATGCTGAGGAGGTCGGGCGTGAGGCCGGGCCAGGGGGCGTCGGCTATGGCCATGGTGCTGCCGTCCATGAAGGACTGCACCTCGTAGTGCTGATGCTCAGGAATGTGGATGTCGTCGCCGATGCGCTCGATGGTGATGCCGATGCGTCGGAAGGCCTGGGGGATGATGCCGAGGTTCTCGTAGCTGACGTGCTTGATGGTGATGTCGCTGCCGGTCATGGCTGCCATGCCGATAAAGGAGCCGACCTCGATCATGTCGGGCAGGATGGTGTGGTGGGTGCCATGCAGCAGGGTGACGCCCTCGATGGTGAGGAGGTTGGAGCCGATGCCCGCAATCTTGGCACCCATCTGGTTGAGCATGCGGCAGAGCTGCTGGATGTATGGCTCGCAGGCGGCGTTGTAGATGGTGGTGGTGTCCTGTGCCAGGACGGCGGTCATGATGATGTTGGCGGTGCCGGTGACGCTGGCTTCGTCGAGGAGCATGTAGGTGCCGCGCAGTTCGTTGGCGTCAATCTCATACACGCCGCGCTCGATGCTGTAGTTGAACTTGGCGCCGAGTTCCTGAATGCCCATGAAGTGGGTGTCGAGACGTCGGCGGCCAATCTGATCGCCTCCGGGCTTGGCGACGCAGGCCTTGTGGAAGCGGGCGAGGAGGGGTCCGAGGGTGAGGATGCTGCCGCGCAGGGTGGCACATCGCTGCACGAACTCCTGGCTGCCCAGATACTTCATGTCGAGGCTGTCGGCCTGAAACTGCCAGGCGTGGTCGCCGAGGTCAGTCACCTTCACCCCCATGCGGCCCATGAGGCTGATGAGGTTGTTGACGTCGAGAATGTTGGGCACATTCCGGATGATGACGGGCTCGGCGGTGAGCAGAATGGCGGAGATGACCTGCAGGGCCTCGTTCTTGGCGCCCTGGGGCGTGATCTCGCCACGCATTTTGTGTCCGCCTTCGATGATGAATGAAGCCATGCTCTACTTTCTCTTTTTCTTTTTGTTGACGCTGGTGGAGATGCGGGTGCTGAGCAGTTCGCCGTCGGTGATGATCGGTGTGCGGGCGGGGTCGAGCTGAATCCTTCCGTCGGTGTAGCGGGCCAGATCGTCAATCACCTTGTCGTCGCTCATCGAGTCGGTGCTCCAGTTGGAGAGGTCGCGCTTCATCTGGTTGGCCACGCGCCTGACCAGTTCGTCGCGCTGGGGAGTAGCCTCCATCGTGGCGAGATACTCGGTGAAGGACTCGATGATTTTGCCGTAGTTGCGCTGCCTGATGCGGTGCTGGGGGTAGGGGATGGCGTCGGGTTGGGTCTCCTCGTCATCCATGCGCTCGATCTCGACGGGGTAATCGATGTCGAGTTCGTAGTGAGCCAGGGCGGCGAGGTGATTCCAGAGCTTCTTGTAGAAATCCTCCTTGTCAGCCGTCTGCTCGGCCATGATCGACATGGTGCGGATGATGGCTTGGGCACAGCGCATGCGCTCGTTCTTGTCGGCGAGCGTCTTGCAATGCTCCACCATCTGTTGCACTCCGCGCCCATACTCGGGCATAATGAGTTGCTCTCTCTTTGTATTGTAATCCATATTGTTGGGGGTTATTCTTGTGGGGGTGTGTGGCGGGGGAACCGCCACAGACGAACGTAAATGGGGTTTTTATTTTTCCAGCTCTTTCAGCGGATTCTTGGCGACGGTGGCCTGGAACTCCTTCAGGTAGTTCGGCTCGAAGTAGGCCACATCAGCGAACTCATCCCGCAGGAACTTCTTCTCTGCCAGTGGCGACATATACTTGGCGAGCAAGGGGACGCCATCGAAGAAATGGGCGTTGGGATGCTGAATCATCGCCTTGCACTTCTCGGCGCCATTGCCGAAGAAGTAGATGGGATGCTCGTTGAGCTGCTGCTCGAAGGCATGTTCGTCGATGACCATCGGCTGGGTAGGCAAGACTGCTCTCAAAGCTCGGGTGTACAACGCTGTATAGACCTCCATGCGGCGTGCATCGAGCATCGGACAGAGCAGGGCATCTTCGGGCAAATCGTCGTGAACCAGCAAGACCGGCACGCATTGTACCTCCAACGTCGGCACGGCGATGAGCTTCAAATCCCGTCCGTAAGCCACACCCTTCGCCATCGACACGCCGATGCGCAAGCCTGTGTAACTGCCCGGGCCTGCGCTCACCGCCACAGCGTCGAACGGGATGGCATGATTGTCGGTGAACGAAAGGGCTTCGTCCACCATCGTGCCGAGGATGGAAGCATGGTTCGTCCCCTTCTGAGGCTCCTTTCCCTCCTCCGTGTCTTTTTGTAAATTGTCGGTCTGGAAGATGATGGCGCTGTCCTGACTCACAGCCACGCTGCACAGGTCTGTTGCCGTCTCGATATGTAGAATTACTGACATGAAACGTCGCTAATTATATAAAATATGTGCAAAGGTAGTGAAAAATTGGGAATTAGGAATTAGGAATCAGGAATTATTACTATTGTCGTTGAAAAAAACATCCCGAAAGGCAAATTCCTAATTCCTGATTCCTAATTCCTAATTCTTTTTCGTACCTTTGCACCCAAAATTAACGAAATCAACTATGATACAATCAATGACAGGCTACGGCAAGTGCGTCGTGGCGTACAAAGGGAAGAAGATTCATGCAGAAGTGAAGTCGCTGAACAGCAAGGCGCTCGACATCACGGCACGCATCGCTACCATCTACCGCGAGAAGGAGATGGAGATGCGCCAAATCATGCAACAGAAGTTGGAGCGCGGCAAGGTGGATTTCGTGCTTTGGATTGAGAAGGACGAGGCTTCCGCTGCTTCGCCCATCAACATCGAACTCGTCCGCTCGTATAAGCAGCAAGTGGAACAGTTGCAGCAGGAACTGGGATTGCCTGCTCCCGAGGATTGGTACGCCACACTGCTGCGCATGCCCGATGTGTTCACCCACAGCGATGTGGAAGAACTCTCCGACGAGGAATGGGCTGAGGCTCGCAAGGCCGTGGAAGGAGCGGTCGATGACCTGGTGGCTTTCCGCAAACAGGAAGGCATGGCGCTCGCCAAGAAGTTTCAGGAGAAGATTGACAACATCGCTGCGCTGCTTGCCTCCATCGAGCCCTACGAGAAGGAGCGCACGGAGAAGATTCGCCAACGTATCGTCGATGCGCTGGAACAGAATATCGGCACTGACTACGACCGCAACCGCCTGGAGCAGGAGATGATCTACTACATCGAGAAACTCGACATCAGCGAGGAGAAGCAACGCCTCACGAACCATCTCCGCTACTTCGTCGAGACCATGCACGACGGTCATGGCCAGGGCAAGAAACTTGGCTTCATCGCCCAAGAGATGGGACGCGAAATCAACACCACCGGCTCCAAGTCGAACGTGGCCGAGATGCAGAACATCGTGGTCAAGATGAAGGACGAGCTCGAACAAATCAAGGAACAAGTATTAAATGTGATGTAGTCCGCGCTTTTCGGCTTCCCGAAAAGCCCCAATCCCCCATTACCCCTATGCAAGGAAAACTTATCATCTTCGCCGCCCCATCGGGCTCCGGCAAATCGACCATCATCAACAGCGTCATGGCCGACGGAGGTGCCGAACGGCTCAACCTCCATTTCTCCATCTCTGCCACTTCTCGCGCACCCCGTGGCGAGGAGAAGAACGGGGTGGAGTATTTCTTCCTCACTCCCGACGAGTTCCGTCAGAAGATTGCCAACGATGAGTTTGTTGAGTACGAGGAGGTCTATCCCGACAAGTTCTACGGTACGCTCAAGTCGCAGGTGGACAAGCAGTTGGCTGAGGGCGAGAACATCGTCTTCGATGTCGATGTGAACGGTGCCCTGCGCATCAAGCAACTCTATGGTTCCCGTGCCCTGAGCATCTTCATCCAGCCTCCAAGCATCGAGGAACTCCGTCGCCGTCTGGAAAAGCGTGGCACCGATGCTCCCTCCGTCATCGACGACCGCATCCAGCGCGCCAAGTACGAACTCTCCCAGGCTGAGAAGTTCGACGAGGTGGTCATCAACGAGATCCTCGAAGTGGCCCAAGTGGAAGCTCTCGCCCTTGTCGAGGACTTTTTGGAGGAGTAAACGGATCCCCAAAACCGTTCCGATTGCATCTTATTATACATAATGTGTAACCATTCGGCGGAAGCATAAAAAACGTGACGGGAGAACCGTCACGAGTGAACCCCGATGGCCGGGGAAACCGCCACGGGTAAAGGATAGTAAAGGAAAAGGGATGTGTCGGCTGACACATCCCTTTTCCTTGTATTATAGATTTCCGCGCTCTTTGTCGAGGTAGTACTTGTAGGTGCCGACGGTGAGCTCGTCGCAGGCGGCTTCGTCGCAGACCACGATGGCGTGGGGGTGCATCTGGAGCATGGAGGAAGTCCACTTGTGGCTGATGTCGCCGTCGATGCAGTGCTTGAGGGCACGAGCCTTGTTGTGGCCGGAGCATACGAGGAGCACTTCCTTGGCATCCATCACAGTGCCGATGCCGACGGTCAGGGCCTGCTTGGGCACGAGGCTGAGGTCGCCGTTGAAGAATCGGCTGTTGGCGTGGATGGTGTCGGTGGTCAGCGTCTTGATGCGGGTGCGAGAAGACAGGGAACTGCCTGGCTCATTGAAGGCAAGGTGTCCGTCAGGACCGATACCGCCCATGAAGAGGTCAACGCCACCAGCTTCGGCAATCATCTCCTCGTAGTGGTTGCACTCGGCGATGAGGTCGTGAGCATTACCATTGAGGATGTGCACGTTCTCGGGCTTGATGTCGATGTGGCTGAAGAAGTTGTTCCACATGAAGGAGTGGTAGCTCTCGGGGTGTTCCTCGGGGAGGTTTACATACTCGTCCATGTTGAAGGTCACCACGTTCTTGAAGCTGAGCTTGCCTGCGGTGTACATGTCGATGAGGTTACGATAGAGGCCAAGTGGCGATGAGCCAGTGGGGCATCCGAGCACGAAAGGCTTTTCGGGTGTTGGGTTGGCCTGAATGATACGGTTGGCTACGTAGTTGGCAGCCCATTTGGAGAGGGCTTCGTAGTCGGGTTCAATAATTACTCTCATAATGTGTAAAATTAAAAGTTAATAAAAAAAGGTTGATTGATTCGGGGGGGGGAGTGGCGGGGAAACCGCCACATGCGAACTGCAATGGGAAGACTCTCAACTGTCAACTCTCAACTGTCAACTGTCAACTCTTGAGGGGGTTGAAGCCTTGGGCTTTGAGTTCGAACTCGGCACCGTCGCGGGTGATGAGGGCACAACCGAGGCTCTCCTTGGTGATATGTCCGATGAGTTTCACGTCTTCGAGTTGCTCCACCTTCTCGTGGTCGGCGATGGGGACGGTGAAGAGAAGTTCGTAGTCTTCGCCTCCATTGAGGGCGGCAGTGGTGAGGTTCATGTTGAGTTCCTCGGCCATGACGGCGGTCTGGTAGTCGATGGGAATGCGCTCTTCGTAGACGCGGCATCCGCAGTGGCTCTGGGTGCAGATGTGGAGGAGCTCGGAGGAGAGTCCATCGCTGATGTCCATCATGGCGGTGGGCTGGATGCCTGCCTCACGAAGCCGGAGGATGATGTCGCGTCGGGCTTCGGGTTTCATCTGACGTTCGAGGAGGTATTCCCGACCGCTGAAGTCTGGCTGAGAAATCGCCATGCGTTCTGCGTCGGTCTTGGCGGTCTCAATCTGCTTGTAATAGACCTCTTTCTCGCGTTCCAGAAGTTGGAAGCCCATGTAGGCGGCACCGAGGTCGCCGCTCACGCAGATGAGGTCGGTCTCCTTGGCTCCATTGCGGTAGATGGTTTTGCCGCGATCCACTTCGCCGATGGCGGTGATGGAGATGGCAAGTCCTGTGCGAGAGCTGGTGGTGTCGCCACCTACGATATCAACGCCGTGCTGTTCGCAAGCCAGACGAAGCCCGTCGTAGAAGTCGTCCATGTCTTCGATGCTGAAGCGCTTGCTCAGGGCGATGCTCACGGTGATTTGTTTGGGCATGCCGCCCATAGCGTAGATGTCGGAGAGGTTAACCTGCGCGGCTTTGTAGCCGAGATGCTTCATGGGCATGTAGGTGAGGTCGAAGTGTACGCCTTCCATGAGGAGGTCGGTAGTGACGAGGATGTCCTTGTCATCATCGTATTTCAGCACCGCACAGTCATCGCCAATCCCGTATCTTGTTTCGGGATTCTTGATTTCAATGCTCTTGGTGAGGCGGTTGATGAGTCCGAACTCACCGATGGTGGATATTTCTGTTCCCATTGATTGGTTGGTTTTATGGATTCTGCCCGCTGTTGCGCGCATTCTTTTGTACGTAGTTTTGGATGAGTTGGTCGAACTCCTCCTGCTTCCCGTCAATGAACTCCACTTCAATCGGAATGACCTTGAGGTTGTTGAGTCCATGGAGCCGGGTGGCATCCTTCTCTGTGGTGAGGATGGTGCGACCTGCGGCCTGGGTGCGGATGTTGTCGATGTCCTGCTGGGTGAATTGGTGGTGGTCGGGGAAACTCATCACATCAAACTTCGGAATGATTTTCTTGAGGTCGTAAACCATCTGTTCGGGAGAGGCGATGCCCGTGACGAGCAACGGCTTCACACCCATTCCTTTCATCTTCTTGGGGTATTGGTAGGAGGTGAAGTAGAGTTTCTGCCATTTCTGCAGTTCGAGGGAACGCTCGATACCTCGTCGATCCATCGGGGTGATGTCGCGTGGACATTTTGTGACGATGACGATGTCGGCACGGAGTCGTCCAGTGCTGCCTTCGCGGAGACGTCCTGCGGGCAGGAACTTGTCGAGGTAGATGAGGCGATGGTAATCCATCAAGAGGATGTTGAGACCTGCCTTCACGTAGCGGTGCTGGAAGGCATCGTCGAGAATGACAACCTCGGTGGGGGGCTGTACCGTCTTCTGCATCAGCTGGTCGATGCCATGACAACGGTCGCAATCCACGGCCATGTGGATGTGGGGAAACTTCTTCTTCATCTGGAAAGGCTCATCACCAATCTCTTGCATCGGTGTGTTGGGTTTTGCCAGCACATAGCCTTCTGATTTGCGTTTGTAGCCTCGGCTCAGCACTGCCACTTGATAGTTTTCGGACAGCAGACGGATGAGGTATTCTGTGTGAGGCGTTTTGCCCGTTCCTCCTACGGTGAGGTTGCCCACGCAGATGACAGGCAAGTCGAATGATCTGGATTTGAGCATACCATAATCGAACATCAGGTTCCTGATGCCTACACCCAGCCCGTAAAGCCATGAGAATGGCAAGAGCCAGTAGTTGATTTTGATATGGTCGCCTTCCAAATTAGTTAAGAGTTAAGAATAAAGATTCTATTTCTTTCCTGCGATTCGTCCTGCCAAACTGGAATCGACGAAATACGTCTCAAATTCACATGCTGCTAAGAGCCATGCGCCTGTGCCGAACGGAGCTTGTGACTGGGCATTGACGGTCTTTGTGGGATCGGGCTTCTCGCCGATGGGTTGCACGTAACCGATGCTGCCGTCGGGCTGGAGTGCCACTTCGAACAGGTATTTGTATGCCTTATTGATGGTCTCTCGGTATTTGTCGGGGTGAAGAATCCCATTATTCACACCCCACAGCAGTCCGTAGGTGAAGAAGGCGGTGCCAGAGGTCTCGTAGCCTGGGGCATCGTCGGGACAAAGCATCGAGCGTGTCCAGTGTCCTTCAGGCTGTTGACAGCGAGCCACACCCTCGGCCAGTTTCTTGAAGCGGTCGATATAGAAGGGACGATACTTGCTATCCCGTGGTAGGTCTTGCAACACTTGTGCCAGGCCTGCCAGCACCCAACCGTCGCCACGTGCCCAGAAGGATTTGCCGTCGTTGCAGGCGGTCTTTACCTTCGGATGGACATATTTGCCATCTCGATAATAGAGCTGTGCCTCGGTGTCGAAGAGCAGACTGTCGGTCCATTTGAAGCACTCGTATTGTTTGTCGAGCAGCTTCTGGTCGTGGGTGATGGTGTAGAGTTTCGAGAAGATGGGGAGTCCCATGTAGAGTGCGTCTGACCACCACCAATAATCCTTCTCCTTGGTAGAGGCTTGATAGCACATCACTTCCAAGGCTCGTTCAATGCGTTCGGCGCGATGTTCCAGTTTGTAGAGGTCGATATAGACTTGGAAGCAAATTTGCCAGTCGGCGAAAAGCACATGATCCATCCCTTCGCCGTAAGTCTTGTACTGCCACTTGCTTTTGTCCTTCTGCGTAGCACCCTGCCAGTGATTGTATTCAGCCCAATCGATGGCATAGTCGCGATACTTCTTCTCCTTTGTGAGCTGGTACACCTTCTGATTGGCGGTGAAGTAGGCGGCATTGTCCCAGAAGGCACGACATTTAGGAGAATTGTGACTCTGCCAGTAGTCGTTGACTTTTTGGATGAGGTTGTACACTTGATTAACAGGGGCTGCCTCAGATTCTCGCATGGGGTAAGTAACGCCTTTTGCGGGAACAGGAAGGTCTTGTGCCGCAATGGTTTGTGCCATCAGCACCATCCCGAACATGAATGTTGTTAATTTCTTCATATAGGTATAGTATTTAGTTAGTGTTTATTTTCAGTCCTAATTTCTTTGCCTCCTCGATGAGCAGTGCCTCGGCAGGTTCGTACTCGTTGGGAATCTTTCCGTCGAGGATGGCGTCCTTGATGGCGGTCTTGAGGATGCCGACTTCCTTGCTGGGTTGCAAGCCGAACATCTCCATGATTTCCTCACCGCTGATGGGAGGCTGGAAGTTGCGGATGCGGTCTTTCTCCTCAATTTCCACGAGTTTGGTGCGGACGGTGATGTAGTTGTCGGCAAACTTCTTCTTCTTCAGGTCGTTCTTCGAGGTGATGTCGGCGGTGCAGAGCATCATCAGGTCATCGATGTCATCGCCTGCATCGAAGAGGAGTCTTCTGACGGCGCTGTCGGTCACTTCCGAGTCGGCGATGGCGATGGGGCGCATGTGCATCTGCACCAGTTTCTGCACAAACTTCATTTTTTCGTTCATGGGCAGTTTCATGCGTCGGAAGATGCTGGGAATCATCTTTTCGCCGATGTCGTTGTGGTTGTGGAATGTCCAGCCCTGCAAGGGGTCGAAGCGCTTCGACTTGGGCTTGCCGATGTCGTGGAGCAGTGCGGCCCATCGGAGCCAGAGCACGTGGTCTTTGGGCGAATCCCATGAGCCGTTTCCTTCGCCGATATTGAAGTCGGCAGTGCTTTTTGCCACGTTGTCGAGCACCTCCAGCGTGTGGTAGAAGTTATCTTTGTGCGCCTTGCCGTCCTTGGTTTCCACGCCTTGCAGTTGGGACAGTTCGGGGAAGATGAGGGGCAGGAGGCCGCATCGCTCCAGTTCCACAAATCCTTTCGATGGGATGGGGGAGAGGAGAATCTTGTTCAGTTCGTCAGCGATGCGTTCGGCAGAGATGATTTGGATGCGTTCCTTGTTGCGGCTCAGTGCCTCGAAGGTTTCTTCCTCGATGTGGAAGCCGAGCTGGGTGGCAAAGCGGATGCAGCGCATCATGCGGAGCGGGTCGTCGCTGAAGGTGATGTCGGGGTCGAGTGGAGTGGCGATGGTCTTGTCCTCCAAATCGGCCAGTCCGTCGAAGGGGTCGACGAGTTCGCCAAATCGGTCTTTGTTCAGGCAGAGCGCCATCGCGTTGATGGTGAAGTCGCGGCGGTTCTGGTCTTCCTCCAGCGTGCCGTCTTCAGTCACAGGCTTACGCGAATTGCGGTCGTAGCTCTCCTTCCTGGCGCCGACAAACTCAATCTCCAGGCTCTTGTGCTTCAGTTGCGCCGTGCCGAAGTTCTTGTAGATGGCGATGTGCGCTTTCTTGCCGAGCCTGTGTCGGAGTGCTTCGGCGAGGGCGATGCCAGGACGTTTCGTCTGCTTGGTCTCATCCACCACCACGATGTCGATGTCGCTCGACGGACGTTCCAGATAGAGGTCTCTCACCCATCCGCCGATGACGTAGCAGTCCAGACCCAGCTCTTCTGCCGTCTCAGAGATGAGGCGGAAGAAGGGGTGGTCGAGTTGACGCAGAATGTCTTCGTGAGTGAGCAGTCGCATAGATTATATCATGTATAGGTTATTCTTCTTCGTCGTCTTCGTTGTGGACGGTTTTCTCTATCAACTCAAACTTGCCGTCCTTCCAGGCATAGACTTCGTGATAGTTGTCGCCCACCATGGTCGAGTATTCGCTGACGAGGACTTTCTTCTCCTTGTCGACAACGATGTTGACGACTTCGTCCAGTTCCTTGGCTTGCTTGAATTCAGCTGTGCTGCCATCCCAGATGAATGCCGCATAGAAATCCAAGGGGGAGCCGACGCCGAAGTTGCCGAGATAGACAAGCAGGTCGGGGTAGCCGTCGAAGTTCAGATCCACCTCCTCGTACTCGCCTGCGCCGCCAAGGAGCTCTTCGTCCTTCGCCCAGTTGAATTCGCAAGTGAACTCCTGCGTCTTCTCGTCCGATTTGCAGGTGATGATGAGTGCATCGCACTGACCGTTCTCATCCTTGCGGAATTTGGTGGAGAACGAGCAGGTCTCGCGGATGGAAGGTTCGTTGGATGGCACTACCACTTCTTCCTGCGTCTCTGTCGATGTGGAGTCCGCCTCCACCGTCTCGTTATTGCCAGCTGGCTTAGTGCCACAAGCCATCATCATTCCAGCCATTGCAATCATAAAAATCTTCTTCATATATATAATAATAATGTATGATATGTTTCGTATGTTTTGTTGCGGCAAGCCGCCGAAAGAAAAATATAAAAAAAAAGGGAAAAATATGTAAAAACAATATTTCTGCCGACAGAATCCCTTGTTCTTTTTTTATATTTATATGTGTTTTTTTATATTTTTTCTTCGGCGGCTTGCCGCAATAAATATATCAATAATCAAACGTACTCTTTCCGTTCTTGTCGATATATCCCTCGGTGCCGTCGGTCTTCATCACGTTGACGAGACCGCATGAGAATGTCACGCTGTAGGTAGCCACGTACTCGCAGGGGATGATGAGCTTGCCCGTCTTGTCGATGTAGCCATGCAGTTTCCCGTCCCACACACGCGCCATGCCCTCGCAGAAGGGGTCGGCATCCTGATACTCGCCATTGAACTTGATGACCAGCTTGCCGGTCTTGTCGATGTAGCCAAGGACTTTGTCTTCGTCGTGAATCTGCGCCAGACCCTCGCTGAAGTTCGTTCCCCACACACCTGGGTCGAGCGAGAAGACCAGCTCGCCCTTCTTGTTAATGTAGCCGTACAAGCTCTGGTTCTTCTCCTCGTCGAAGTAATTCACCAGCGCCAGACCCTCCGAGAACGGATTGTTCGTCACGTAAGTCTTCGCGATGGCCCGCTTGCCCGTCTTGTCGATGTAGCCATTGAAGTAGTCCTCGTCGTCGGGCATCGTCACGGCTGCCACGCCCTCTTGGAAGAACGGCTCCTCAATCTCGCACTCGCCCACCTGGTCGAACCGATAGGGGATGACCAGCTCGCCCTTCGTGTTGATGAAGCCACACAGGTCGTCTTGGTTGATGACCGGCGCCATGCCCTCGCTGAACCGACCCGCATACTGCCACTCGTCGTTGCCGAAAGCCTTCTCGCCCTTCCTGTTGATGTAGAAATAGTGGCCGTGCGAATACCTCAGCGCCAGACCGTCGTGGAACTCATTCACGCCCTCCGTCTCGCGGTTCATCTCGTCGCCCTCAGCCGTGAAGAGCAGTTTGCCCTCGCGGTCGAAGAAGTAGTACTTTCCCTCGCTCTCCTTCTGCAGGCAGATGATTCCCTCCGAATACTTGGAGATCGACAAGTCGTACTCGAACGGCACAACCACATTGCCCTTCATGTCGATGACGCCCTGCATCCCGTTTGCGTCCTGCGCTGTGGCCAGACCCTCGCTGAAGCTCTGTACCCCTTTGAAACCCTTAAT
>JBGUMY010000350.1:0-4807 GCA_045117095.1 Bacteroidaceae bacterium
TGCGTTCTGCTCGGGCATGGCGGCCATTACTAATGCGCTGCTTGCGGTGGTGGAGTCGGGGAAGAACATCGTTTCCTCACCTCATCTTTTTGGCAACACGGCCTCGCTGCTCAATACGACACTGGCTCGGTTGGGGGTGGAGAACCGATGTGCCGATCTGCTGGATGTGGAAGCTGTGCGTCAGGCTGTGGATGAGCGGACGGCCTGCATCTTCCTCGAGATTGTCACCAATCCGCAAATGGAGGTAGCTGACCTTACGGCGCTGGCGGAGATTGCGCATGAGAAGCACATCCCACTCATTGCCGACACGACGGTCATCCCCTTCACGCAGTTCAGCGCCAAGGCTTTGGGCGTGGATATCGAGGTGGTGAGCAGCACGAAATACATCTCGGGTGGTGCGACCTCATTAGGTGGACTGGTTATCGACTATGGACATTTCCCGGTGGTGAATCAGCGCATCCGCTTCGAACTGCTCTTCAATGTGGGCAGTTATATGTCGCCTCATGCTGCCTACATGCAGTCGCTGGGGTTGGAAACGCTCGATGCCCGCTATCGGGTGCAGTCGGCCAATGCGTTGGAACTGGCGAGGAAGTTGCAGGGTGTGCCCGAAATCAAACGGGTGAACTATATCGGTCTGGAGGACAATCCTTTCCATGCACTGGCGCAGAAGCAATTCGGAGATACAAGCGGTGCCATGCTCACCATTGACTTGGCAGACAAGAGATCTTGCTTCCATTTGATTGACCACTTGCAACTGATCCGCAGGGCGACGAACCTTTTCGACAACAAGACCCTCGCCATCCATCCTTACAGCACCATCTTCGGTCCTTTCAGTCGGAGTCAGAAGCAGGCAATGGATGTGTTTGACACCACCATCCGCCTCTCTGTGGGACTGGAGAATGTGGAGGATATCTTCGCCGATATTGTGCAGGCGGTGGAGGGACTACCATAAACGCGGTAGAGGAATACCATACGCATGGGATTTCGGAATCGGCTGAAAACCCCGAACTTTGCAGCGAAATTAACAAAAAACTTCATACAACTATGGCAAAGAATATCGCAAACAGTTTGGTCGAACTTATCGGCAACACCCCTTTGTTGGAACTCTCGAAGACGGAGAAGAAGCAGAAACTCCAAGCACGTGTCTTGGCAAAACTGGAGTATCTGAACCCTGGCAGAAGTGTGAAAGACCGTGTGGGGTATGCCCTGATTGAGGAGGCAGAACGACAAGGTCTGCTTAATCGCAACACGGTCATCATTGAACCAACCAGTGGCAACACTGGTGTTGGATTGGCATTGGTGGCTGCCCAACGTGGCTATAAACTCATTCTGACCATGCCCGACAGTATGAGTGTCGAACGCAGAACCCTCTTGAGGAGTTTGGGGGCAAAATTGGTGCTCACTCCTGCATACGAGGGGATGCCTGGTGCCATCCGCAAGGCGCAGGAATTGGCTGCTGAGACCGACGCATTCATTCCCCAGCAGTTCGTCAACGAGGCGAATCCGCAGATTCATCGCAAGACAACCGCTAAGGAGATTTGGGAAGATACGGAGGGGAAGGTCGATATCTTCGTGGCAGGTGTAGGTACTGGCGGCACCATCACGGGTGTGGGCGAAGTGCTGAAGAGTCTGAACCCCAAAGTGAAGGTGGTGGCTGTGGAACCCTACGATTCGGCAGTGCTGTCTGGTGGAAAGCCTGGCCCTCACAAGTTGCAGGGAATCGGTGCGGGCTTCACGCCACAGGTGCTGAACACGGAGGTCTATGACGAAATCTTTAGGGTGAAGAACGAGGATGCCTTCGCTGCCAGCCGTCAGTTGGCGAAGACTGAAGGTGTGTTGGTGGGTATCTCCAGCGGTGCAGCTGCTCATGCCGCCATCGAAATCGCCAAACGTCCTGAGAATGCAGGCAAGACCATCGTGGTGCTGTTGCCTGATACAGGCGAGCGATACCTCAGCACGGCGCTCTTCTCGGAGGAATAAGACAAAGTCAATAAGAATATATATCACAAAAAACTTTATCATCATGGCAAAATTGATTGTAAACGGAGAAGACCAAGAGGTTCAACTCCCTGCTACTGTGGCAGACTTGATCAAACAGAACAAAGTGGCGCAACCCGAAATGGTGAGCGTGCAAGTGAACGAGGAATTTGTGGATAGGGAGGAGTTCGCCACCCTTCAACTGAACGAAGGCGACGAGGTGGATTTCTTGTACTTTATGGGTGGTGGCGCATTGTAAATGACTAAATTGAATGGAATTATGTTTGATTTCACAGAAGAAGAATTGAACCGGTACTCACGGCATATCCTGTTGCAAGATGTGGGTGTAGAAGGTCAGGAGAAGATACGCGAGGGCAAGGTGCTCGTGGTGGGTGCCGGGGGCTTGGGTGCTCCAGTGGCCATGTACCTTGCAGCGGCGGGTGTCGGCACCATCGGCATCGTGGATGGCGATGTGGTCGATTTGAGCAACCTGCAACGGCAGATTATCCATACCACTGCCGACGTGGACAAGTGGAAGGTGGAGTCGGCCAGAGAGACCATCAATGCCATCAATCCGCATGTGAAGGTGAACGCACACCGTGAGTTTCTGATGGCTGATAATGCGCTCGACCTCATCAGGGAGTATGACTTTGTGGTGGATGGAACGGACAATTTCCCCGTGAAGTTCCTCATCAACGATGCCTGTGTGATGGCTGGCAAACCTTTCAGTCATGGTGGCATCTTGCGGTTTGAGGGACAGACGTTCACCCATCTGCCAGGCACGACTTGTTACCGATGCATGTTCAAGACACCACCTCCGGCAGGAGCCGTGCCCACGTGCAGTCAGGCAGGTGTGCTGGGTGCCATCGCGGGCATGCTCGGAACGATTCAGGCGGCAGAGACGCTGAAGTATCTGACGGGAGTGGGTGAACTGCTTACCAACAAGTTGCTCACGTTTAATGCCAAGACGATGGACTTCCGAAAGATCAATGTGAAGAAGACGGACAGGTGTCCCATCTGCGGCACGAATCCGACGGTGACCGAACTGATAGATTATGAACAGGCTGCTTGCGACCTGAAAAAATAAATCCTTAAGACACCAATCGTATATGGAACAGAATAGTTTGACAGGCCTCTCGCTCTCTCCCTCGCAGGGAGGGAAAGGGGAGGGTCTCCCAAAGAAACTTTCACTCATCGCTTTCTCTGGCGATTTCGACAAACTGACGGCTGTCTTCACCCTGGCAACGGGAGCAGCGGCTGTGGGCTACGAGGTGAACATCTTTTTCACTTTCTGGGGCTTGGATGCCATCAAACAGAAGAGAGGGCGTTCCTTCATTGGCAGCAATGCGTTGACCAAGATGTTTGGCTTCATGATGGGTGGACTGAGTGTCGCCCCCAACAGCCGCTTCAACTTCGGTGGCATAGGCCCTCTAATTTTCCGTTCGCTGATGCGGAAGAAGAATGTGGCGACATTGGAAGAACTCGTCGATGCTGCCAATGCATTAGGCGTGAACCTCTACGCTTGTGAGATGGCAATGCACGTGCTTGGTCTGGAGAAGAAGGATTTCATCCACGAAGTGAAGGACGTGCTCGGTGTGGCAAGCTTCCTGAAGATCAGCGAAGGTGGACAAACGCTGTTCATATAAAAGAATGAAGAGTCTTTTTTAATTAAGAATTAAGAGTTAAGAATTAAGAGTTAAGAACCTTTAGCTCGACGAAGTCAATTAAGAGTTAAGAATTTGTAAATTGAAGTTATGGCAACACATACATTAGATATCACGAAAGAGCATTGTCCGATGACCTTCGTGAAGACAAAGCTCAAGCTGGCGCAGATTGCGGCAGGCGACACGTTGGAAGTCCTTCTCACCGAAGGTGAACCCCTGGAGAATGTGCCTCGTTCGGCAAAGGAGCAAGGTTATAACGTCCTCAGCGTGGAGCATGTGGAAGGTAATGTACACAAAGTAACGATATTGAAGTAAAGAAATGAGCGTGATTATCACAGAATCGACCTATCAGTCCATCTTGGCACAAGCACAAAAGGATGCACCCGTGGAATCGTGCGGCTATCTGCTCGGCATGGACAAGGAAACAGCGACGGAGAATTATCCGATGACGAATGCTGACCACTCTGAGGAGCATTTCAGCTTCGACCCTAAAGAACAGTTTGCTGCCGTCAAATATGCCCGAAAGAAAGGACTGACCATCGTAGGCAACTGGCACAGCCATCCTGCCTCTCCTTCGCGTCCGTCGGAGGAAGACAAGCGGTTGGCATACGATCCCGACATACTCTACTTCATCCTCTCGTTGGCAGAGGAGAAGCCCGTGCTGAACGCCTTCCGCATTGTGGATGGCGAAGTAAAAGAAAGGTATCCGCTTAGATAAATTATTATTCATCATTCATCATTAGTAAAACATGGCAGACAACAACATTCAACGCAGTATCACGACTGCAACGGCTCGCAAACTGGCGAACACCACCAAGACGCCCCCTCAGATGGGCAGTATCACACCGAGACTCCTCCTCAAGCTCCTTCCTTGGACACAGGTGGAAAGTGGCACCTATCGTGTGAACCGCACGAAGGTGGAACTGAAGAAGGCTGAACGCATCGAGATTCAGTACTTCGATGGAGTGCCCAGTTTCACGGCGAAGAACCTCCGTGCCATTCCGCTTTTCCAGAACATCAAGCAGGAGATTGTGGCTCGTTTGGCTCGCAACTTCGTGCCTGTAGAGGTGGCTCGTGGCAAGAACCTCGTCACTCAGGGCAAGGACAAACAGAAGTTCTTCATTGTGGCTAATGGACAAGCTGAGGTCATCAGCACGGGTACACAT
>JBGUMY010000351.1:0-3452 GCA_045117095.1 Bacteroidaceae bacterium
ATATTATCCTCGATCCTGGATATGGTTTTGCCAAGACCATCGATCACAACTACGAACTTCTCTATCATCAAGAGATGCTGAATGTGTTTGAACTCCCCATCTTAGTGGGTGTCTCACGCAAAAGCATGATTTACCGCTTGTTGGGCTATACACCTGACGAAGCGTTAAATGGCACTACAGTATTGAACACCATCGCTCTGACAAAGGGAACCAATATTCTGAGGGTACATGACGTGAAAGAGGCGGTGGAAGTAGTCAAACTGATAAAAAAACTAAAAACCCGTGTTTGAATTTGGCATAAAAGACGCAATTGACATTCTGCTGGTGGCCGTGTTATTGTTCTATGCATGGCGCCTAATGAAGTTGTCGGGCTCGCTCAATATCTTCTACGGCATTCTGGTGTTTATCGTCACTTGGATTGTCGTTTCGCAAATGCTGGAGATGAAACTCTTGGGCAGCATCTTCGACAAATTGGTCAGTGTGGGTGTGTTGGCGCTCATCATCTTGTTTCAGGAGGAGATTCGGCGCTTCTTCCTCACGCTGGGTTCGCAGCGTCAACTTCATTTCATCACCCGCTATTTCGTGAAGCGCAAGACCGATGTGGAGGAGGAGCATGTGGATCAGCAGTTGATGCGCATCGTGTTGGCTTGCGACTACATGAGCAAGAACTACGTAGGCGCCCTCATCATCATCGAACGCGAGATGTCACTCAGCGATGTCATCAAGTCAGGCGAATCCATCGATGCCAACATCAGCACAGAACTCATCAAGAACATATTCTTCAAGAACTCCCCACTTCACGATGGCGCCATGATCATCAGTCACAACCGCATCTCGGCTGCTGGCTGTATCCTGCCCGTCAGCCACAATCTCAATATTCCTAAAGAATTAGGACTGAGGCATCGAGCTGCACTTGGCATCACCTCGCAAAGCGATGCCATCGCCATCATCGTGAGCGAAGAGACAGGAGCTATTAGCGTGGCACAAGGAGGCGAGTTCCACCTCCGATTGGCCAGCAACGAACTGGAAAGTTATCTGATCAATGCATTGAAATGAAAATGGAAATGAAAGACTTATACGAATTGTTTTTGCAACATCCGACCATTACGACTGACAGCCGAGATGTACCTGAAGGTTCTATATTCTTTGCGTTGAAGGGCGAAACCTTCAACGGCAATGCTTATGCCAAAGCAGCATTGGAGAAAGGAGCCGCTTATGCAGTTGTCGATGAAGCGGAGTATGCAGAAGAAGGCAACAAACATTTTATTCTGGTGGACAATGTCTTGACCACCCTTCAGCAACTGGCTAAATATCATCGTGTTCACCTCGGCACCCCAATCATCGGTATCACAGGCACCAATGGAAAGACAACCACGAAGGAACTGATTGCCACCGTATTGAAGAAAAAATACAATGTGCTCTACACACAAGGCAACTTCAATAACGACATTGGCGTACCCAAGACCCTGTTGCAACTCACCAAGGAGCACAACATCGCCGTTATCGAGATGGGAGCCAGTCATCCTGGCGACATCAAGACGCTCGTGGAAATCGTGTTACCCGACTTCGGCATCATCACCAACGTGGGCAGAGCACACCTGTTAGGCTTCGGTTCTTTCGAAGGCGTCATCCGCACCAAAGGTGAACTCTATGACTTCCTAAGAGAACTACAAGGTACTGCCTTCATCAACAATGACAATCCATACCTGATGGGCATCAGCGAGGGGTTGAAATTAGTGAAGTATGGTCAGCAGGAAGCAGATGACCTGTTAGTAAAGGGCAAATTCATCGAATGCAACCCATTCTTGAAATTTGAGTGGCAGCCATTGTCTACTATCAATAGTCAACCATCCATTGTCCAAACTCACCTCATTGGCTCATACAACCTTGACAATGTTTTGGCTGCGGCCTGCATCGGCACCTACTTTGAGGTTCCAGCCAACGACATCAGTTCGGCTTTGGAGGAATACATACCCTCGAATAATCGCAGTCAACTGACCATCACAAAGGACAACCAACTCGTGGTGGATGCTTACAATGCTAACCCCACCAGCATGAAGGCTGCACTCGACAATTTCCGACTCATTCCTGCAGAACATAAGATGTGCATCCTTGGGCAAATGGGTGAATTAGGCAACGTAAGTCTCGAAGAGCATCAGAAAATCGTTGATCTTGTTGGCCAATGTGGATTCGAAGTGGTCTGGCTCGTTGGCGATGAATTTGTCAAGACCTCCCATCCAGCCAGCTATCGACTCTTTGCCAATGTAGAGGAAGTGAAAGCAGCCATCGTGGCTGAGCAACCCAAGGGGTACCTTATCCTCATCAAAGGCTCTAATAGCAACAAACTCGTTCAAACCGTAGAATTCCTATAATATGAAACAGACCATCCTATTTTTCCTGTGCATGACCTTTGCCATCAACATCATGGCACAAAATCGTGTGATGACTCCCAATGATTCCATCCAGCAGGAACTCAAGACACGTATCAAAGCCGCCAAGGACAAGGTACGTGTCAGCAGAACACAACTAAAAGAGGATGAACGCGAAGTAAATCGACTCACGCGAGATTTGGAACGTGCACGTCGTCAGGCTCAGAAAGATAAACTGGCTGCCCGCAAAGCCAAAATGAAGGGAAAGACCTATACCCCAAAACCTGTCCGTTTGAAAGAAGAGAAAGCTCCCAAAGTCAAAGAGGAGCAAGCGGCAAAGAGCAAGGAGCAAGTGAAAGTAAAAGAAGAGCGAACCAAGGCAGAGAAGGCTCCCAAAGTGAAAGAGGAAAAAGTAAAGGAGGAAAAGCCCAAAGTGGAAAAAGAGCCTAAGGTCAAGGAGGAAAAGGCTCCCAAGGTGAAGGAAGAGAAAGTGAAGGAAGAGAAACCAAAGGTAGAAAAGACTCCTAAAGAAAAGAAGGAGAAGGTAGCAACTGCCAAGAAGAGCAATGATGTGAAAGTGAGTGTCCGCCGAAAAAGAGACATGAAGAACGACACTCAAGATGAAGAAGATGATGAGTAATCATCCAAATACAACATCAGCGATACGCTTCATTGGAAGTAAACTTCGATTTTAGGAAACGTATCTAAAACTACTATAAAATTAGAAAAAACATTCTATCATCTTGGCTTCTTTGAATGTTTCCAAACAATGTACAAAGAGTGTCAAAGTTTTGTTTCAATTGTGAGTCCATCCTCACAGTCATAGATACTTGTGCCATAATTAATATCGTTTTAATGGTGCAAAGATATTTGTGTGCATGGCTCATGATGAGTCTGACTATATGAACTTTGGATAAGGTCAAAATATTCACCACCCCCTACTATTTAGCACTATTTTGCCCCATAATCGAATAGAATCTTATATTGGGGGGCAAAAATATGCTCAGTAATTATTCTTTTTCAATAAATGTTTGTATCATTGCCGGCAAATAATGGATATGATGCATACGAAAAGAAACTGCG
>JBGUMY010000352.1:0-8277 GCA_045117095.1 Bacteroidaceae bacterium
ACCTTCGGCTGAGGTGCGAGTAAGGAACAACGGAACAATCTTGGTCAGTAGTCCTTCTGGCAAACGAAACAAAAGAATAAAGCAAAGGGCGGAAATAAGGTGGGGCTTGGTGAAAAACACCACCAACGTACGTGCCAACTCGAGCATCTGTTCCATGAGATCGAAATGGTCATGTTCCACCTTGGGAAGAATGAATGCATGGTACAAGCCCAAGAGAAACATCAAACCACCAAGAATAAAGAACACAACCATCCAGGAAGCGGATATCGACTGTAACGCCTCTCCCAAATGCCCGTCTTGCATATAGCCAGCCAAAAGCACAAGTCCTCCCTGACCGATGACCATACCTATGCGGTAAAATGTGTTGCGAACTCCCACATAGAGTTCCTGTTCCTTATCGGGCAGACCAATGATGTAAAAGCCATCAGCGGAGATGTCGTGGGTGGCGCTGGCGAAGGCGATGAGCACAAAAATAACCAACGAACCCTGCAGCCAGAAATCAGTGGGCAAGGTGAATGCCACCAATGCCAAGGCTATGCCCATGAGGAACTGCATCGACACAATCCACCAACGCTTGGTCTTGAGGTTGTCAATAATAGGACTCCAAATGGGCTTGATGACCCAAGGCAATCCGAGCCAACCCGTATAGACTGTGATTTGGCCATCGGAAAGACCGAGTTCCTTGAACATAATGACGGAAATGAGCATCACAGCCGAAAAAGGCAATGCCTCACCGAGGTAGAGAGAAGGTACCCATGCGTAGGGTTTAGAAGAATTATTCATCTTTTATCAGTATTTTTCTTGTTTTACAACAGGCCAATATCAGCCAAGCAAGAGGGGCGATACCCGCACACAGCATGAAATAGGTTTGATAGCCCAATATGGTACAAAGCCATCCAGAGAGGATCATTGGCACCAGCATCATGCTTGCAACCATTGGCACATAGAGAAAATTTGTCACATTGCGATAACGTTGTTCAGAAACGTAGGATACAAATACATCGCAGGCATTGAGTCCAAAGCCAAAACACAACTGGGCAAAGAAAGTCATGCAGCAGAGGAGCAACATATCGTTCACAAGTGGATAAAAACTCATCAACAGATAGGAGAGAGGCGAAAGCGTGAGCACCACAGCAGAGAACCAAAACATTCGTCCTCTGCCACGCCGTTTCATCAAAACGCGTCCCCAAACAATGCCGATGGAAAAGGCTATCACGCCAATGGTTCCCTGTGCAAATCCCACGTCTTGTACAGAACAGCCCAGTCCTCCCTCCTCTGTCGCATCGAGCAAGAAAAAGAGACGGGTATTGAACATAAGTGCTTGAGGCAACAAGAGCATGAAAAAGCTCAACAACACCTGCAGCACATGGGGCTTCTGTCGGATACGGCCAATCACCTGCCACTCTTTCTTCATGGCATCAGCCAAAGTCTCATAGCGATAGGAACTATACACCCGCAGATAGGGCAAGCAAAAAATGTTCAGCGCAAAGAAGAGCAGAAAACCACCTGCCACCAAAGCACTCTCCATCGCCCACGCCTTCTGATAACTACGGAAGAATACCTCGAAAAAGCCTGCCACAATGATGAGCACCCCATAGGTAATCACCTGAGCCACCTGTGACGAGAACTGCTTGGTGCCCAAGAAAAGTTGTTGCTGAAGAGGAATGAGCATGCGGCGATAATACAGCCTTGAGAGCATCTCATGCCAAGCACAGAGCATGGAGAGCACGAAAAAGAAAGCAAAGAGCACCCACACTTGCACTTTTACCTCTGAGATGTAAAACGCCACCCCCATCAGACACAGGAACATGAGCAACTCCACCATGTGCAGATAGAACTTGAATGAAGATGCCTTCCTAACCTTACTGTACAGATAGGATTTCATCACCCACGGTAAGAAAAGCAAAGCACTCTGCACAGCTGCCAACACCTCGCTGGAACCAAACTGGATAAACATCAACAAGGCCACATACATCACCACCGTCAAGGCTATCTCTTCGGCAGCGAACAGTCCTGGAATCCAAACCCATGAGGTGTTGGACAATTGATGGCTGAAACTTCCCTCACCTTCTCCGAAGAAAGAGAGAGAGTTGCCACTTTCCATGTTCATCTTTTTCTTTTTCCTTACCATAGAACCGTCAGTTCTGTATGAGGATAATAAAAACTCAATATCTCCGTATAGGGTATGCCCTGCTCACCCATCACAGCAGCTCCGATTTGGCAGAGTCCGACACCATGCCCCCACCCTTTTCCATGCAGGATAAACCCATCAGCAGTCTTTTCCACCTCAAAAGCCGACGAGTAAAGATGCGACTCGCTCAGCCATTTACGAATTTCTAATTCCTTTCCCACCACGAGCGTTCGTTTCTCGCCCACCACCTTCAATCGGATGATTCTATCCGATGCGCCACGTTCCATCGGAAAAAGATCCAGAATCTGACCAAAGTCAATGCCCGACTTCTTATAGATGAGGGCTGAAAGTTCGGCAGTTGTGTAGGTCACCATCCAACGATAGAAGTCCTTGGTCTCCTGATCGTAATTGTTCAGTACTTGCGAGAGGATACGCCTATCACGGGTATTGCAATATGGGTCGGGCTTCGCCACCAAATAAGGATGAGGAACATTTTCCCAGCACGATTCAAACACCTCAGTCATTCCTCCACAACACTTCGAGAAACGGGCATCACAAATCTTCCCTTCATACATCAACACCTGTCCTCGTGTCATCTCAATCGCCTCTACCACCTTCGGATTGGACTGTCTCGTAATGCCTTGATAGCGTTGGCAATGATCATCTGCACAGACATCAAAACCTGTATGCGCTTCGTTGTCGTACCATCGGATGATGGTGTCAGTTGAGAGTTGACAGTTGAGAGTTAACAGTTGAGAGTTGACAGTTGAGCGGTTGGCGTTATTCTGAAGAATACGCAAGAGCCAACTGCGAGAAATGACGGCATGGGCTTTGAGGAGTTCGAGCGAAGCATTAGCACTCATCTCACTACTGATGACGCTGGTCAGATAGGTCTCGACAGGAACCACATTGACGGCTCTCAACATACCTTCCTCTTCCATCAGTTCCAAACCACCACTGAACGTCTGCTCTTCCTTTCTCTCCCAATGGAAACCAATGCCTATCACCACATCCTTCAAGGTGAAAGAGGCATCGGAGGCAACAGGCACGAACTCGCATCCCACATCAGCCAACGTGAAAATGTGTTCCCCTACTACAGATTTTCCATTCAGCAGATAAGCCGAATGGAAAACCACACCAAGTTCTTTGACCTTTACAATGCCAACTCTGACATTCCTTTCTCTCCCCATACAAGCCTCTCTACAGCGTATTCATGATCGCACTCTCTATTTTACTCCTCCTTTAAACTTGACAACCATATCAAGCTCACTATCAAGCGAATATGCACATTCCTGGATGATCGATTTGGCTAGTGCGCCATCCATCTTCTTGAAATCTTCCTCACGAGGAGTAATCAGCATGCCACCCATATCAAGTGCCCCAGGACTCACCAATATCTGCTCGTCTCCCTCTTTGAAATAGCACTCAGGACGATGCTTCGAACGAGGAATAATAACACTGACAATACGTTCATATCCATCACCGGCACTGGCTTGAGACCAAGCCAGAATATTCATCATCGGTTCGTATTGCCCTTCCGGAATAAGCATAGAATTGTATATCTTCTCAAAAAGAACCTTGTTGGCATAAGGCGTACGAGTAATGATCACGACACCAGGACACAAATAGTTGCGCAGGCTGAACACACCCGTACTGTCTGCCACCAAATAAAGTTTCATCGCTTCCAGATACTCTTCCTCGCTAATAGGCCAGATGCGTGAGAGGGAAGGTTGATACAATTCCGTCCAGTCACGTTCCAAAGGCACAATTCCACGACTACCAGCCTGGAAGTGCATGTGGTCAGGTGCACTGGCTCCACATTGTGGACCATTATAGAAAACGAACAATTCATCCAACTGAGAAGCAATCTCCATCATGTCCTCATAATACTCCAAAATCTGCTGTTTACGATGATGACGCAACGGGATAGTAAAGTGCTTGGGAAGTATCGGATTGGGATTCAGCAAGAGATGATACTTCTTTAACATGGGGAAACTCGTCTGCTCCTCTGGACGATTCACATCACAAAGGAAGCATGGACGGCGCTTAATGGTTTCGGGGTCGAGCGCTGCACCCGTCGAGACGATGCGTGCTGGATTATATTGTGTCATCAACCGACTTCCATCGATATCAAACTCGTTGACAGCCACATGAGCCAGTTGGTCATAGCGTTCACGAGCCTCTTTCCAAACAGCTAACTGAGAGATGAACAAGGAATTGGCATTCTCGTTCGTTGCACCTTTTTCCCAATATTCATTCAGTCGGCGACGGTCGATAATCTCCATCGTACGGAGGCTATCCTTATAGATATTGTTGCGGTTGATTTGCTCTGGGGTCAAAGCAGCATCGCTGTTACCATCCCAACGACGACACAAGTAGAGTTCATCGTAGATTCTGCCAATCTTATATTTGCGGCTGAAAGCCAAACCCACAGCATAATCCTCTCCGTATGAGGTATTAGGCATACCAATCTTTCTGAGTAATGGTGTGAAGAAAGCCCGGGGAGCACCTAAACCATTGATGCGCAGGGCGTTGTTATGACCATTTTCAGGAGTCCATTCCCGATGGTCAATCAGTCCTGGAGGCAAGGTTTCGAGTTGGAAGTTACACATGCGATAGGAGCCAATCACCATACCACAATGTTCTTCATAGAACTTGTCCACTATACGCTGCAAGGTGTCAGAGCCGCTGTACAGGTCATCGCTATCCAACTGCACGGCAAAGCGTCCGCACCTCATGTCATTGAAAGCGACACTCCAGCAACCACCAATGCCCAAATCCTTTCGGTTGGGGATGATGTGCACTACACGCGAGTCTTCCGCTGCCAACTTCTGAATGACTTCCGTGGTACCATCTGTGGAGAAATTGTCCACCACCATCACGTTGAACTCGAACGTGGTACGTTGAGAGAGGGCGCTCTTGATGGCGTCCTCGATGGTCTTGACACGGTTCTTGACAGGAATGATGACCGATGCCTCGATGTCGAAATCATAACGATCCACCGACACGTCCACAATGCTCTCTGGCTCGATGTAGGAGTCTATTTGCTTCAGGTGTTGCGTACAAACTTCTTCGCGTTCCTTCTGCACCTCTCGATTGCGAGGATCCACATAGTCAAACTGTTTCTCACCACTCTTGCGCAAGTCCTGTTCCTCCTCCGTATAAAGATATTCACGAATATGGAACAAGGCTGCCACACGTTTACGGCGCAAGGAGAAGAGCTGCAAATCGTACCAACCCGAATATTTATAGTTGGCTTTGGGATTTTCCTCCACATATTTCTTTAAGGTCGCTGTACTGAACAACTGAACAGAACCAAAATCGAAGTCATCGCGCACACTTCCATAATAGAAATCCATCGTTGGACATTTCACAAGCTCCCCATTCTTCGTCAGCATGCGGTCAGCATAAACCATAGCAGGGTCAACACTTTCTGCTACGGAGCACATACGGGCGATGGCCCGATAACCGAAGATGATAGAAGTGGGTTTCATGCACACCAAAGCAAAAGGTGATGTTAACAACGACACAATATCCTTCAGTGTTTTAGAACTCAAATAATCATCCACCCTCAACACCTCACAACCCATAAAGGGGCAAGGTTCATCCCCTTTCATCAGCACATATATCTTATTCACCAAAGGTTCCTCACTTAACTGCTTCAAAGTGACCAATGTCGTTTCGACATCAGCATAGACCACAAAACAGTCTATTCCTTTGTTCATGTTACCATTCATAGAAAAAAATCGGTTTGTTACAGTTAAACACCAAACACATAACTCATTAGAAATATGCAAAGATAAGAAAGAATTAAGAATTAAGAATCAATAGATGCCAAATATTTTCTGAAAATGACGAATTATTTTACTTTTGGGGTACTATTTTTCATCAAACATCCTCCAAATGACATGTCAAGGTCATACATCCTCCTCACTACAATGCCCCCCACACTACATAAATAGTAGAAATTCCACTCCAAACTCCGCATCGATTCGATGTGGAGCTTTTTTGTCCCTTTTGATCTTAAAATCGGTTCGGCATCAAATAGCGGAGATTCATTTGAGATGATCCTCAAAGTATCGCGTGATGACGTTGTGCAAGTGGACACGATCTGTACCCATCATGTTGTGACCATCACCTGGATAGGTGAAGAGGTCTGGATACGTGTCGGCATCAATGCAGGCACGCATGAAGGAAAGGGTATGCTGAGGTACACAAACAGGGTCGTTGCCACCATAGATGACGAGGAGCCGTCCCTTGAGGTTCTTGGCTTTGTTCAGGAGTGAAGTCTTCCCGTAACCTTCAGGGTTGGTTTGTGGTGTGTCCATGTAGCGTTCGCCATACATGACCTCGTAGAAACGCCAATCGATGACGGGGCCACCTGCCACACCGACCTTGAACACATCAGGATAGGTGGTCATGAGGCTGGTTGTCATGAAACCTCCAAAACTCCATCCATGTACACCCAGACGGTCACCATCCACATAGGGGAGACTCTTAAGATACTCCACTCCTTTCATCTGATCTTTCATTTCTTCCACACCCAAATTGCGGAAAGTGGCCTGTTCAAAAGCAAGTCCACGATTTTCACTACCACGATTGTCGAGACAGAACATCACGTAGCCTTGCTGTGCCATCCAAATATCCCAACCACGAGTACCCCAATGGCGAGAAGCGTCGATGTTGTGGGCATGAGGGCCACCATAGACATATACCACCGCAGGGTATTTCTTGGATGGGTCGAAGTTGGTCGGCAGGATGAGGCGATAGTAAAGATCCGTCACTCCATCAGCAGCCTTGAGGGTACCGACCTTGATTTCAGGTACTTGGAACTCGTCCCAAGGGTCAGTGGCAGTAAGAAGATTGGTGACTTTACCACTCTTGGTATCGACGAGGTCAATATTGCGGGCAATCTCTGGCGATGAATAGTTGTCGCAGAAGCAGTTGCCCGATTTGGACAGCTGGGCATTGTGCCACCCTGTCTTGTTGCCCAACAAAGTACGCTTGCCCTGCATATTGACACTATAGACATTCTGCTGAAGAAGGTCTTGTTCGTTAGAGGTGTAAAGGATGGTCTTCTGTGCCTCATTGAAACCCAGCACATCCATCACCTCGAAAGTGCCTGTGGTGAGTTGCTTGAGACATTTCCCTTCCACATTATATAAATAAATGTGGTTGTAGCCATCTTTGCGAGTCAGATAAATGAACTTCGTATCGTCCCAAGGAAGGAACTGGATAGGAGTACGAGGCTCGAAGTATTTGTCATTACGCTCCGTAAAAAGTGTACGGAGTTTCTCACCCGTCGTAACATCGTATTCGTCGAGCGAACCTTGATTTTGGTCACGATTCAGTTCGATGAGATACAGTTTCTTTCCATCTGGTGCCCAAGCGATGTTGGTAAAATAGCGGTCGGTAGGATCTCCCGTATTCAGATAGATGGTCTTGTCCGTCTGAGGATTGAAGATGCCCACATAGACCTTATGGGAAATCTCGCCTGCCATCGGATAGGGATCAGGGTCGAGGGTGGCGCAACGAGAAGAATTGCCAGTTGAGAGTTGAGAGTTGGCAGGCATCGTGATGTTCACCTGTGGATATTTGGACACCATGCTCTGATCCATCTTATAGAACGCCAGCAATTCTCCATCAGGACTCCAGAACGTTCCCTTTTCAATGCCAAACTCATTACGATGCACACTCTCTCCATAGACAAGGTCGAGGCTGCCATTTGTAGATACTTGGTGGGTCTTTCCATCGAAGGTGACAACAAAGAGATTGTGCTCCATCGTGTAGGCAAGGGAGAAATGAGGAGTGAGAGGCGAGAGGTGAGAGGACTGAGATGTGAAACTCCAATCGAGATTGTCTGCCTTGGCATCAAGAGCTGTCTGCCAAACAATCTTATTCTCTTTCCAGTCAATGAGGATATGCTTGTTGCTATCAGGGAACAGGACAAGTGGCTTCTCCGCATAAGGGAAAAAAGTGTTGTACAAGTGATATATTGGCTTCTGTTGAGCTCCTACGAGGATGTCGTTCACTTGCTCTAATGTGATGAGCGTTTGGGTAGAGCCATCCTTCTTGCTGATGATTTGACACGCATGAATGTCCTGCTCAATGCACTCATCCCCCCACCACGTGAGGTACTTGTTGGC
>JBGUMY010000353.1:0-19024 GCA_045117095.1 Bacteroidaceae bacterium
AAGCACAACAACTCAACTTACGCAGCTATCCACGCTTTATTTTAAGCGAGGATAGGGCAATATGGCTAATCGCTGAATAGTTACACACAAACACATGAATGTTATTCTACATATATTTTTGTGTCTTCAGTAAAATAGAAGTCGAGATTGTCATCCCTGACGGAAATAATTTCATGAGTTGTTCCTTGTTTATCAACTTTGTGAACTTCGACCTTAGCAGGAATGGTGAGAGTCAGTTCCGGCACCCCTGAAGGATCTATGAATGATCTGTTGGTTAAATTTATGCTCATAGGAATCTCGTTATTCCTTTGTAAATCATAATTAAAACCGGCGGTGGTGGATGTGACTTTATAGACTGTATGATATTTTTCCCGTTGATGCGCTTCATTTTTGATTTCTGTAATGGTAAAATCAGAGATGTGGAGTTCAGCTGGATTTTCAGAGAATTTGATGTCAATCAATTCTTTGCCACTAATGGAGGTGCTTTTCTTGGCCTCGCATTTGCCCTCGAACGTGATGGGGGTGACGGCATAAAACTCATCATTTACACTGTCATAAGACTTGAATGCGGGCAATGTCAGCTTGAATTTGTCGTCCTTCACCGTGAGACGAGCCCTCTCCGATTCGGATTTAAAAACCATTCCGCAGTAGAATGACCAGTGAGAGATATATATATGGTCAAACTCCAGTGTGACATCAGGTTTGCCAGCATCTTCGCTCACCTGTCCGTTGGGGTCGGTGATGTCGAGGCTGTCGCCCTTGTTATCGGTGGTCTGGACTTCCTTATCATTCTCGCGGCGGTAGTCGATGGTGTTGGAAGAGGGGCTATGGTAGAATTGGCCGCGCTGCGCCTTGTAGTACCAGCGTGTGGCGACAGAGATGTCGATGTCGTCGGGGTCGGAGAGGCCGATTTGCCCGAAAGTGAGCTTGACGGTCTTTCCGCACTGGTCGAGGGGCACATTGAATGTCTTGGTCTGCTTGGTCTTGTTGTTGCGCACAGCGATTTGCATGCCAGTCACGTAGCCGTGCTCAAGAAGGTCGTCCATGGGCTTGTCGCGCGTGTCGATGAGCAGTCCAGTGCCGTCCTTGGAGCGTCCGCGCACGATGGGGTCGAGCATGGGGCGGTAGAAGGCGACGAAATCGACGTAATATTCGGAGTCGAGGATGGCATAGGGGGCGGTTAGACGGGTGATGAAGGAGGCGTACTGGGTGATTTTTCTTTCGGTACCTTCATTTTCAAGGCCTTTCTGGGGCTTGGGGAGGAAGTAAGGATCGGCTGCATAGTGCAAATCGGGGCCTTCGAGCAGTGAGAAGGACATGTGGGTGGCGAGCACAACGTTGGGCACCGCAAACAGACTGTAAGGCACGTAATCCTTGTCTTCGGGCTCCTTTTCCGCCATGATCTTGATGGTCTTCACGGTGAATGGCTGCATATTCTTGGTGCCGTTGTGGCCAAACTGGTCGAAATGCATCACGCACAGATAGGGGGCGTGGAAGAGCGTGGAGGGAATGATTTGGCTGTAGGGCGTGATGCGCTTGGAACGGTACATGGAATTGAAGCGACGATCCACGACAGAGGCTTTGAGGTTGCCGGGGATACCCTGATAGTTATTCATGTCGCGGGCGATGTCGGCCATGTATTCGCAGCAGAAGGCTTCGTAGTAGGTCTGGAACTGGTCTTCGTCCTTGAAGCCGAAGATGTCGATCATGTCCTGCACGAAAGTTTTGTTGTAAGCGTACTTCTTCATCATGTGGTCGAAACTGGGGTACTTGCCCGTGGGGTTGTGGTGGCCAAGGAAGTCGATGAGGTGCCCCAACATATATCCGGCAGAGATTTCGGATTGGTCTTGGCCAAGGTAGGGTTCGGGGAGGTCGAGGTGAAGCGGCCAGGCGAGTGAGGCGAAGGCTGACTGGGCGACGTAGCCGAGCCGTTCGATGCCTTCAGGGGACTCTGGGTCGTATTTGATGAACTTGTGCTTCTTCAACCAGGCAGCGAACTGGTGCTCGGTCAGCGCACCCAGGGCCTCCATGAAGCGCTGGTCGCGGCACGGGGTGAAATTCAGATAGGTGTATTCATACATGTGGGAGATTTCGTGGGCCATGGAGACGAGCACGGCGTCGGCCATCTCGGTTTTATAGGGACGGAGGACGGAGGTCGTGTCGATGAGAAAGTCGTAGTTGACAGAGAGGAAGGCTCCCATGGCCGGGATGGGTTTGGCGATGGCCTTGGATTCAGGGCCGGTGTATTGGCTATTAGTCCAGAACACATCGAAGACGTAGCCGAGGGGCGCGAGGTTGAGTCCGTCCTCGGCCTGGCAGTATCGCATGCCGAGGCGGGTTCCCTTGATGACATCGAGGATGCTGCGCGGGATGCCCATGAAGGGGTCTTGGGCAATTTTCTGCACGTCATCGTTTTTGCCAAGAAGCTTGATCCATTTGTCGTAAACACCAGCATTGTGTTTTTTCTCTAAGTCGGGATCGGGGATGAGTCCGAGCTTGAGGGAGGGGTTCTCCTTGTTGAATTGCGCCTCCGCCTCCCAATAGAGAGAATCGGTCAGGCGCTGCAGCTCCATCTTCTTGGCCACGTATTTGGGGGCATCGTCGCCAATCTCCGTCTCAGAGTATCGGTAACGGACGTTGAATGTGCCGAAGGGGTCTTTCACTTGGAACGAGGCAACGTCATTACGCTTCCAGAGGCCATCAGGGAAGGTGGTGGCGGCCTCCCAATAGGCGGCGATGGTCATGTTCTTGCCGGGACGCTTCACCATGTAGTTGATGGCGCCAATAAGTGACTCGCCAAGCACTATATAGAAGCAGAGACCGAGTTCGATGACGGAGTTCTGGCAGGCCTGGTAGCGGAGCATGCCGTCAGCTGTGATGTTGAGGTTGCACTCCTGCAACTTCTTCTTCCCATCAGCACGGTAGAGCGTCAGATAGGGCCAGAGCGACTCCGGAATGTCCATTTTTTTCAAGTCAAACTCCACGAGGAACCGTCCCGGGGTCACTTCATCCTCATCCAGACCGCAGTCGAGGTCGTAGGCGGCCAGGAGCGGGGAGCCCACGGTGGCGTCCAACTGTGCAGAGAGGCGTGCAAACTCGTTGTCGGACGGAACAGTCACGCGCACCTGCGGTGTTTCCTTGAACGCGCCCGCCGGAGCGCTGACACGCACCTCTGGACGGGCCTGAATGTCGAAGGCCTTGCTGTGGCCATCGCCTCGGGTGTAAAACTCAGGCTTGAACTTGTCCAGCTCCTCGTCGGTGATGAGGTCAAAGGTGGATTCCTCCCTTTCCGAATGGTCGGTAGAGCATTTTGAGCACGATTGCAGTAATGGAAGCAGGCCGAACAGCACCATCAGCAGAAGAAGCGACGGTCTCGGCATCGGGAATTGGTTTCGGTAGGTGTTCATATATTTTTACATTAGGTTTTCTGCTTGCAAAAATAAGGCTTTTCTTTGGAACCGCAAAAAAATCCCCCATAAAAATACGCAGATCAATGATGTGAGGCGTACTTTTATGTGCTCTGGTGAAAAAATCGCTTAAAAGTTTGCGTGTTTCATTTTAATTCCTTTACTTTGCCCATCAATAAATAATGAACAATCACCAATACCTCAACAACATCAGACACGTATTATGATAGTATGTAAACAATGTGGACATTCAAATCCTGACGGAGCGAACTTCTGCAGCAATTGCAGAGCATCACTCGCCACTCCTCAACCTCAACAGAACAGTGGGAACAACAAGAGTCGCATCAGCTGTGCAGGCATAGCCATCGTCGTGCTGCTGCTCGCCATCGGCGGGGGCTGTTGGTGGATCTATTCCTACATCAAGCAACAAGACAAGGAGGTGGAAGAAACCATCGCATGGCTGAACAAGGGGCACAAGGAATGGGAGGCCAAACGGCTTCTCGGAGAGCAAGACCCAGACAAACAAACCTACAACGGACAAAGTGTGAGGGCATTGGCTGAAGAGTTGAACTTCCCTGTGTCCAACTATGGTGAATTGCCAGAAGAGGGGCGCGTCTATCGAACAGACGACGAGGCCAGAACCTTCCGCTATGCCAACATCAACTTCACAGAGGGCGATTATATCGGCAAGCTGGATGTCAGTCCGAAGATTGAGGGAACATCGGAGTTCTGGGTGTCGCCCTGTGGATGCAGCATCTATCATCTGACCGATCCTGACAACAAGAGCGAGGAGCATGGTTACTTCTTTGTCGACAAAGGAGCAAAACGCATCCTCCTCAATAGTGGCGGAGAAATCCACGAGTTCAAACTATAAATAAAAAAGCCAATGGAACTGGGAAATCATCGTTGGTTTCTGATATTATACAAATATCTGTCACCAATCAAACATTGCTTTGACAGATATTACCACACCTCTACATTCAGGCGTAAAAGGTTGATTAATAATTATCTAACCAATCATGACATTGCGAAGTTGCAAATAGGCTGTGGCTGGAACATGCTGCCAGATTGGCTGAACACCGATGCTGACATAGATAGTTGCAAGTGGGGAGCCACCTTTTTGGATGCAGGCAAACCCTTCCCCTTGCCCGATGCATGCATGGACTACGTGTTTTCAGAACATCTGTTTGAACATCTGACTTATTCTCAGGCATTGAATATGCTCAGAGAGTGCCACAGAGTGTTAAAACCCAACGGCGTCATTCGTATCGCAACGCCCAATCTCCTCTTCTTATTGGACTTATATCAGAACCCAGAAAAGCCTATCAACAAGCGATATGTTGAATGGTCTGCCAATGGAGGAGGCAAGACTGAAAAACTTCCACCAACTCCTGTGTACATCATCAACAAATTCCATACGCATTGGGGTCATCAAATCGTCTATGATCCTGACACCTTAACTGAATTGCTAAGACAAAATGGATTTGAGAACATTTGTCAATGTGAGATAGGGCAAAGCAAGCATGAAGCATTGAAAGGTGTGGAAAGGCATTCGAACACAATGCCAGAAGAATTCTGCACGTTGGAAACCATGATTTTAGAAGCTTATAAGAAATAAAGAGGAAAACTTTGAGAAAAGACATAAAAAAGAGGATGTGCCAACGTTGACACATCCTCCTCTGTATGAGGTCTATGCAAGACTCTAATGATTAGTTGTTCTCTGGACGGAGCTGACGAACGACCTCAGCTGTGCGCCACATCTCTGAATCGTGGAGAGCAGCAAGTTCCTTCTCAAGACCTACGCGATAGTCGGGCTTAGAGTTGGCGTCGATAGAAATCTGAGCCTCGTGACCAGACTTCACAGATGCGTAGAGCTTCTCAACTACAGGCTTGATGGCATCGTGGAAAGGCCCCATCCAGTCGAGGGCACCACGCTGTGCAGTCGTAGAGCAGTTAGCATACATCCAGTCCATACCCTTCTGAGCGAAGAGAGGCATGAGGGACTGAGTGAGCTCCTCAACTGTCTCGTTGAATGCCTCAGATGGAGTGTGACCGTTCTCACGGAGCACCTCGTACTGAGCGAGGAGCAGACCCTGGATAGCACCCATGAGTGAACCACGCTCACCTGTGAGGTCGGAAGTAGCCTCGCGCTGGAAAGTGGTCTCGAACAGATAACCAGAACCGATACCGATACCAAGAGCCAAAGTGCGGTCAAGTGCCTTGCCTGTAGCGTCCTGATAAACTGCGTAAGAAGAGTTCAGACCACGACCCTCAAGGAACATGGTGCGGAGAGATGTACCAGAACCCTTAGGAGCCACCATGATCACGTCAATATCCTTGGCAGGAACACAACCTGTGCGGTCGTTCCAAGTGATAGCGAAACCATGAGAGAAGTAGAGAGCCTTACCTGGAGTGAGGTACTGCTTCAGAGTAGGCCATACAGACATCACAGCTGCGTCTGACAACAGGCACATCACGATAGTACCCTTCTCGGCAGCCTCTTCGATAGAAAAGAGTGTCTCACCTGGTACCCATCCGTCCTTGATTGCCTTCTCGAAAGTCTTGCCCTGACGCTGACCAACAATCACGTTGAAACCATTGTCGCGGAGGTTGCAAGCCTGACCGGGACCCTGTACACCATAACCAATCACTGCGATAGTCTCATCCTTCAAAATCTCACGAGCCTTCTCGAGTGGGAATTCTTCACGTGTCATTACCTCTTCGATAACGCCACCAAAATTCATTTTTGCCATTTTGCTTTTGTTTTATTTATGCAAGGATGTGTCCTTGCTGGTTTATATATAAATAATGTATTAGTTCTTTTCCTGAGCGAGACGCTTCGCTTCACGCACGGCCAGATACTCATCCAGATGCTCCACACGGCTCTTGGTGATGCAGATGCGACCCGAACGCACGAACTGCAGGACGCAGTCCATCAACTTCAGGGCATCGAAGAGCGAGAGGATGTCGTTGGTGATACCCGTAATCTCCACTACAGCATAAGTGCTGTTCACCTCGATGATGCGGGCATTATGGAATCGGATGAGACGCCCCACCTCGGGATTCTTCAGCATCACGGGGGTGCTGAGCTTGAAGAGCGCCGTCTCATTGATGAAGAGTTCGTCGTCTGTATAATAATGTGCTTGAAGCACCTCGATGCGCTTCTCAATCTGAGCCGTAAGAATGCGAGCCATACGCTCATCACAATTGGCTGTGACAGTATATTTGTGAGCTCCTGGCGTGCTGGATGCACACACGTTGAGCGACTCAATGTTGACCTGACGACGTGTGAACACAGCCGTAATCTGCGAGAGCAGACCTGGCACGTTCTCTGAGTAAATCAGGAAGGTATAGAGTTTTGTCGTATCTTGTTCCATTGTTGGAGTTTGTACTTTTACTTCTTTTTCTTTAGTTGGGACTGTAGGATTCAAGAGTCTGTCGCACTTGCCACATGAGGAACACTCCCCACATTGTCCTCCAAAAGTTTTCTTTGCCATTACTGGATTTCGAGCAGCATCTCGTCGATATTGGCTCCTGGAGGAGTCATCGGCATCACATTGTCCTCTTCCTTAATGGCACATTGCAAGAGGTATGGGCCAGGAGTTGCCAGCATCTCCGCAATGGCAGCATCGAGGTCAGCACGCTCAATCACAGTCTTGGCTGGGATGCCATAACCCTTCGCAATAAGTTCATAGTTGGGATTGAGCATCGGCGTGAACGAATAGCGATGGGCAAAGAACATTTCCTGCCACTGACGCACATTACCCAAAAAGTTGTTGTTCAAGAGGATAATTTTCACAGGTGCGCCCTGCTCCATGATGGTACCAAATTCCTGAATGGTCATCTGCAACCCACCATCACCCACAAAGAGGCAAACGGTTCTGTCAGGAGCACCAAACGTGGCTCCGATGGCAGCAGGAAGACCATAACCCATCGTACCCAAACCACCAGAAGTCACTACAGACAGCGGCTTGGTGAACTTGAAGTAGCGGCAAGCCATCAACTGGTTCTGACCCACGTCTGTCACCATGATGCCTTCGTTGTTGGCAGCCTCACTCACCTTTCGAATCACCTCACCCATCAAGAGTGGACCGTCCTTCGGATGGAGCGCCTTATCAATCACCTTTGCGTATTCTTTCTCTGCATAGGGCTTGAAACCGTCAATCCAAGAGGTATGTTTAGCCTCATCCACTAATTTCGTGACAGCAGCCAGCGTCTTCTTGCAATTGCCCCACACAGTCAAATCCACAGGCACATTCTTGTTGAACTCAGCCTGGTCGATATCGAAATGAATAATCTTGGCTTGCTTGGCATAGGTGGCAAGATTGCCTGTCACACGGTCATCAAAACGCATGCCGACAGCTATGAGCAAGTCACATTGATTCGTCATCACATTGGGTCCCAGATTTCCATGCATACCCAAGATACCCATGTTCAGACGATGGTCGGAAGGAATGGCAGAAAGTCCCAAGAAGGTGGTTCCGCAAGGAATATCAGCCTTCTCCAACAATGTACGCAATTCCTCCTGAGCATGTCCCAATTCCACGCCTTGACCCACCAGCACGAAAGGCTTCACGCTGTTGTTAATCATCTTGGCGGCACGCTCGATGTCTGTCATGTTCAGATCGGGATCGGGTTCATAACTACGGATGAAATCGACCGTGGCGGGTTCGTACTCCACCATACCCGTCTGGGCATTCTTGGCAAAGTCGAGCACCACCGGGCCAGGACGTCCACTCTTGGCGATGTAGAACGCACGAGCAACAGCCCAAGCCACATCCTCAGGACGACGAATCTGGTAGCTCCACTTGCTGATAGGCGAAGTCACACCAACCACGTCCACCTCCTGAAAGGCATCTGTTCCCAACATGGCAACACCCACCTGTCCACAGATGACCACCATCGGCGTAGAGTCAATCATCGCATCAGCGATACCTGTCACCGTATTAGTAGCACCAGGACCCGAGGTCACAATGGCACAACCCACTTTCCCACTCACACGTGCATAACCCTGAGCAGCATGCACAGCGCCTTGCTCATGACGAACAAGAATGTGATTGAGTGTCTTCTTATGATCATAAAGTGCATCGTATGTAGGCATGATACTTCCACCTGGATAGCCAAAGAGGACATCTACCCCTTCATGCTCCAAGGCACGCATCATCGCCTCTGCACCTGTTATCTTTTCCATTATCTATAAACTATTAACGCTAAACTTCAAGCTCTTCTCCCTCACCTCAAAACTCTAAACCCTTCACTCTAAGCCCTAAACTCTTCACTCTAAACTCTCAACCCTAAACTCTTCACTCTAAACTCTCAACCCTAAACTCTAATCTATAATTCTTACGCCTCCCTTATCTGCACTTGCCACACTTTGGGCGTATGCACGGAGAGCCTTTGATACGACACGATTACGTTTGAGAGGCTGCTGTGGACGTGCTGCCAGTTCCTCGTCAGAGAGACGCACGTTGATAGAGCGATTAGGTATGTCAATCTCGATGATGTCGCCATCCACAATCTTGCCAATGTTGCCACCTGATGCAGCCTCTGGTGAGATATGTCCAATGGAAAGACCTGATGTACCACCAGAGAAACGACCATCTGTGATGAGAGCACATTCCTTACCCATGTGCATACTCTTGATGTAAGAAGTAGGATACAGCATCTCCTGCATACCAGGACCACCCTTAGGACCTTCGTGGGTAATCACCACCACATCGCCTTTCTTCACCTTGCCACCAAGGATGCCCTCGCAAGCGTCCTCCTGAGAGTCAAACACAACAGCAGGGCCTGAGAATTTCCAAATGCTCTCATCCACACCTGCAGTTTTCACCACACAACCATCCTGTGCAATGTTGCCAAAGAGGATGGCCATACCACCGTCCTTGGTGTAAGCGTGTTCGATGTCACGGATGCAGCCATTGGCACGATCGGTGTCGAGGGTTTCGTAGTTGGTGTTCTGAACACCCAACTGATTGCAGAACACACCAGCAGGAGCGCTGCTATAGATGCGCTTGGCCTCTGGGTCGATATTATCTTTCAGAATTGAATACTTCTCAATGTCTTCTGCCAAAGTGGCGCCATTCACACGCTTCACAGAGGTGTCAATCAGACCACCCTTTGCCAACTCACCCAACAGGTTCAGCATACCACCTGCACGACCACACTCCTGTACAGAGTACTTCTGTGAGTTAGGAGCAAGTTTGCAGAGGAAAGGTGTCTTACGAGAGAGTTTGTCGATATCAGCCATCGTGAAGTCCACCCCAGCCTCTTGAGCCACAGCCAACAAGTGCAGCACAGTATTGGTCGAAGCACCCATCGCAATATCAAGGGTCATCGCATTGAGGAACGCCTTGCGAGTGGCAATCGAACGAGGAAGCACAGACTCATCGCCCTCCTCATAGTAAGCGAAGGCATTCTTCACAATCTGACGGGCAGCAGCCTTCATCAGTTCCTTACGATTCACATGCGTAGCAAGGATGGTACCATTACCTGGGAGAGAAAGACCGATGGCCTCTGTGAGGTTGTTCATCGAGTTGGCTGTGAACATACCAGAGCAGCATCCGCATCCAGGGCATGCGCGATTCTCCACCTCTGCCAGTTCCTCATCATTCACCGTAGGGTCTGCACCCTTAACCATAGCAGCAATCAGGTCGAGATTCTCACCCTTGTACTTACCTGCCTCCATAGGACCACCGCTGACAAACACCGCAGGGATGTTCAGACGCATCGCAGCCATCAGCATACCAGGGGTTATCTTATCGCAGTTGGAAATGCAAATCATCGCATCAGCCTTGTGAGCGTTGCACATATATTCCACAGAGTCAGCAATGATGTCGCGTGATGGCAAGGAATAGAGCATGCCGTCATGCCCCATCGCAATACCGTCATCAATAGCAATGGTATTAAATTCAGCTGCATAGCAACCCATCTTCTCAATCTCCTCCTTCACAATCTGTCCTGCCTCATGCAGATGCGTGTGACCAGGAACAAACTGAGTGAACGAATTGACGATGGCAATGATAGGCTTACCAAATTGCTCACGTTTCATGCCATTGGCTACCCACAGAGCACGTGCTCCAGCCATGCGGCGACCTTCAGTGCAGACAGCACTCCTTAACGGATGTTTCATATCTTTTATTTGAATGTTTACGAAAAAAAGCCTCTCCCATTAGATGGGAAAGAACGAAAAACGGTGCAAAAGTACGAAAAATCAACGACATCTTACACATATTTTAAATAAAAAAAAGATGGAACCTATCATTTCGTCAGGTTTCCATCCATTTTGTTGACCATTCATGCACAAAAAATGGCAATTTGAGAACCACTTTACGGCTTAGCGACATGTTTCAAAAACCATTTCTTCGCCACAGGCAAGAAGAGGTCATGACCCTCCGCATTCAGATGCGCCATATCGTTCGGAGCCTGGAAATACTTCTTTCTGAAAGCTGCATCACGCACTTGGATGACACACTTATTGTCGCAATTCATCAGCACGGGAATATGATGACGTTTGCAGGTCTTTTGAATTACTTTACACACAGCATCAAATCCAGGGCTGTCTACATACCAAGGGGTGACATAACCAATCCTTGCCTTCGGACACAGTTTCTCGATACCCGTTAGCAGCACCTCCAACGAATCGGCAAACATCTGCAGTGAGTCTGGGTTGTTTTTCACTTTGTCGGCATCGTTGTGTCCTGCCACAATCAGCACATAATCAGCATCGGGCGACATAGCCGTATATCTCACCCACATGGCGGGACCAAAGTTCCACCGACCATCGTGCGTACGGTCAAACGCCACACACGAACCATTACGTCCATAGTTATTATAAGTGTAACCCAATTCTGCCGCCAATTTACTATGCCAAGCCTCTTCCACAGGACACCGATGATTAGCCACATAACTGTCACCTATCACGTTCAGCACCTTTTTCTGGGCATGCACATTGCCAGCCCCTACGGCCGAAAGCAATACCACAAACAAGAAAACAAACTTTCTCATAACCATTTTTTTAATTAGGTTGCAAAGATACGAACAATCTATGATACAAACAAATAATTAAGTGTCGGAAATAGAATTCGTGCTGTTTTTTTCCAAATGCGATTAAACCTTCCCTTTTTTCTCTCGTCTTATCCAACGTAAAGCAAAAACAAGAAGACGGCAACGTCTATCTTATTAACCAACAACATAAACAATTCAATCAGTAAAATTTATCAACCAAAACTTTTAACGACACAAGCTGTATGAAAAAGTTATTTCTGACCATGATGGTGGCAATGATTTCGCTCACCTCATTTGCACAGTTCGGTGGCGGCGGACAGCGCCGCGAGTTCAAACCTGAAGACATCGCCACACGTCGAGCAGACCAGGTGAAAGAGGCTGCCAAGACAACTGACGAGCAGTACAAGAAGGTATACGACCTCTTCTTGAAACAGGCTCAGGAGCAGCAGGCCAAAATGAAAGAAGCTCAGGAGCAGGGCGGACGCCCACAGTTCGACCGCGAGGCCATGCAGAAGCAGCAGGAAGAGACCAATGCCGCTCTGAAAGAGATCCTTGGCGAGGAGCAGTATGCCGCCTATGAGAAAGCTCAGCAGGAGCGCCGCTCACGCTTCGGCCAAGGTGGTGGTCGCCCAGGCCAAGGTGGTGGTCGCCCAGGCGGTCGTCCAGGTGGTCGTCCAGGTGGTCAAAATGAACAACGTCCACAAGGCGCTGATTTGTAAATCTCTGCGAACGATAATAATCCATCACAAAGCACCCATGTAGCGATAATGCCACACGGGTGCTTGTTTTGTTTCCACTCATGACAGATTCGATGAACAAACGTCTTCAGCATTCCTCATTGAAATTATCCACGCTTTATTTTTGTGTATTTTCAAACAATCAATATCAAAATAGAAAAAGGCTCGCATCATCACGACGCAAGCCTCTTTGCAACAAAATATGTTATCAATAAAATTCACTTGTTCAAGGCAAGTGCCACATTCACGGCGCATGCAACGGTGCAACCTACCATTGGGTTGTTACCAATGCCGAGGAAGCCCATCATCTCAACGTGAGCAGGAACTGAAGATGAACCTGCAAACTGAGCGTCAGAGTGCATACGGCCGAGGGTGTCCGTCATACCATAGGAAGCAGGACCTGCAGCCATATTGTCTGGGTGCAAAGTGCGACCTGTGCCACCACCAGAAGCTACTGAGAAGTAAGGCTTACCAGCGAGCACTCGCTCCTTCTTGTAAGTACCAGCCACTGGGTGCTGGAAGCGAGTTGGGTTGGTAGAATTACCAGTGATTGAAACGTCCACATTCTCCTTCCAGAGGATGGCAACGCCTTCACGAACGTCATCAGCACCATAGCAATTCACCTTGGCACGAGGACCATCAGAGTAAGCCTTGGTCTTCACCACCTTGAGTTCACCAGTAAAGTAGTCGAACTGGGTCTGCACGTATGTGAAGCCATTGATACGAGAGATGATCATGGCAGCGTCCTTACCCAGACCGTTGAGGATACAGCGGAGTGGCTTTTTGCGTACTTTGTTGGCCATCTCAGCAATCTTGATGGCACCTTCTGCGGCTGCGAATGACTCGTGACCTGCGAGGAATGCGAAGCACTCTGTCTCTTCACGGAGCAGACGGGCAGCGAGGTTACCGTGGCCGATACCTACCTTACGGTCGTCAGCCACAGAGCCAGGAATGCAGAATGCCTGCAGACCAATACCGATAGCCTCGGCTGCGTCAGCAGCGTTCTTGCAGCCCTTCTTCAACGCAATAGCAGAACCTACCACGTAAGCCCACTTAGCGTTCTCGAAGCAGATGCGCTGAGTTTCTTCACATGTGATGTATGGATCGAGACCTGCCTTTTCGCAGATTTCGTTAGCCTCTTCGATAGAGGAAATGCCGTTCTCGTTCAAAGCAGCAAGAATCTGCTTCATGCGACGGTCTTGTGATTCGAATTTCACTTCTCTAATCATAGTTTGTTTCCTCCTTATTATTCTTTACGTGGGTCAATAGATTTAACAACTCCCTGTTCTGGCTTTGTGCGGCCGTAGGTTCCTGTAACGCTCTTGAGTGCTTCGTTGGCATCCATACCCTTCTTCACAGCCTCCATGAACTTGCCCATGTGTACATACTCATAACCACAAACTTCGTTGTCTGCATCGAGGAACATCTTAGTAATGTAACCCTCTGTGAGTTGGAGGTAACGAGTACCCTTCACCTTGGTGCCATAGAGTGTACCACACTGAGACACGAGACCCTTACCAAGGTCTTCGAGACCAGCACCGATCACGAGACCACCCTCAGAGAATGCGGACTGAGTACGTCCGTAAACAATCTGGAGGAAGAGTTCACGCATAGCAGTATTGATGGCATCGCAAACAAGGTCGGTGTTGAGTGCCTCAAGGATGGTCTTACCTGGAAGAATCTCAGATGCCATAGCAGCAGAGTGAGTCATACCAGAGCAACCGATTGTCTCAACGAGACATTCCTCGATGATACCCTCTTTCACATTGAGCGAAAGTTTGCAGCATCCCTGCTGGGGAGCGCACCAACCAATACCATGTGTCATGCCTGAGATGTCCTTAATCTCCTTCGCCTGAATCCACTTTCCCTCTTCTGGGATTGGGGCTGGTCCGTGATTAGGGCCTTTGGCTACGCAGCACATTTCCTGTACTTCTTTTGAATAAACCATAATTGTAAACCAAATTTATAAATGTTAATAAAACATGTGTTTTCAAGTAAATCTTTGCAAAAGTAGTAAATAAAAATATAAATAACGTACAAAAAATGCAAAAACTTTCCATTTGGCTTTATTTTTTTTGAAATGACACCCAAAAGCCGTAACTTTGTACCACTGAATTTTACGATTAGCTAACTTTTTATTCCATTTTAACAACATGAGAACAGTAATGAAAAACTGCATGCGTATGGCCTTGGTCACTTGGATGGCTCTTGGCTTTACCAACGAAGCTGTTGCACAGTCGAATACCGAGCCTCCGAAGGGGAAAGAAGTGTACATTCCTGTCGACCTGAAGGACAATGACTTCACCAAGGAGGATTCAAAGTGGAGTTTTGCCCGTTGTGCCTACACCGATGACGTGATTGTCTTTTGGGAAAAGCCGTTCGGCAAAGACCTCAGTCTGGCTCCAGACCTGGATGGGCACAACATGAAAGTGGATTTGGACAACCTTCTCACCCGCCTTCAATCGTTTTACGACTTCTACAAGAACGACCTCAAATTCATCAAACCAGGCTCGAACGCCGACCGCTACCGCATGATGGTGATGCTCAACTACTCACTCGAAGGCACAGCCTATGGAGGTGATTATGATGGGGTGATTGGCGCTTTGTGGATTTCGCCCAACCGCGTGCAGGACAAGAAATTGAACTGTATCGCCCATGAGTTAGGACACTCCTTTCAATCGATGATTGCCTGCGATAAACAGGGCAAAGGAGGCATGGCCGGAGGCTTCTTCGAGATGACCAGCCAATGGATGCTTTGGAATGTGAACCCAGAATGGCCTACCGACGAGAACTACCACTGGAAAGCTTTCTGCGAGAATGCCCAACTCCGTTTTCTCGATAGCGAGAACATCTACCATTCGGCATACATGCTCGAATACTGGAGCATGAAGCATGGGATGCCTGTCATTGCGGACGTGTTCCGCGAAGGGATGCGAGATGAAGACCCCGCCTCCACGTATATGCGGATGTTCAACATGAGCAATGAGGACTTCGCCCGTGAAGCCGTTGACTGCTACTCACGCCTCCTCACGTTCGATTTCCCAGGGAAGCACGAAATGAACAAGAAATACGCAGGTGAGTTTGTGAACAACAAGCCCCTCCAAGTGTTTGGCGCCAACGTCATCCAGCTCGACACGAAGGGCAAGAAAACCGTCAAAGTGAAATTTACATGTGCTGATAAAAACGATGGCTTTGCCTATCGGTTGGTAGCCATCCACGGAGACGCTAAAGCCACATATAGCGACATCATGACCAAGCAGAAAGGCAGCGTCTCACTCAACCTTCCTGCCGATACAAAAGGCGTTTATCTGGTGGTGACGGGCTACCCATTAGGCAAATACGAGCCTTACACATTCAACCCCTACAGTCAGGAGAAACCAGCAGAACCTCATATTTACACATATAATATAAAATAAAGATGAAACACATCGTTCCCGTCTTCTGTATGGCCGCATCAGCACTCACGATGCAGGCTCAAGTGAAAGCGACACTCACATCTCCAAATGGTCAAGTAAAAGTAGAGATTAGTGCAGACAAAGAGCTGATTTTCAAAATTAATGACAATGGTAAACCGTTACTAAAAGGAACTTCTGATTTACAGATTGAAGGAAAGAAAACCAGTCAGTACACAAGCACATCAACCCAATCCGCCCAAGCGCATTTTGAGGCACCCAACTATAAGCTGGCTTCGTTTGATGATGCCTATAACGCCCTGACCGTAAAAAACAAGAATGGGGTGAATGTAGAGTTCCGTGCCTACAACAGCGGTGTGGCCTATCGCTTCCTTACCACCTCCACCAAAGGCGAATGGACTGTGACGAACGAGGTTGCGAACTTAGATTTTGCTGGAGACTATACAGCCTATCTCCCCTACTCCACCAATCCACAGAAGCCTATGGCAATGGCGTTTCAAGCCACCTACGATGTGGCGCCCTTATCGAAAAGCCGTGATTTGGAAGCATTCTTGCCTGCCACCATCGATGAGGGAACGACCAAAATCACCTTGTTAGAAACTGATGTGGAGGCCTATCCAGGCATGTTCGTGAAAGCCCAAGGAACCAGCCTTAAAGCCTCCTTCCCCCAATACCCTAAAGCCTTCGATTATTACCCTTGGCGCATGCAGAAATATGTGACTGATACGGAGGACTATATCGCAAAAGGAAAGGGTAATCGCACCTTCCCATGGCGTGTGCTCGTCATCACCCATGACGATACAGAAATGCCAACGAACACATTGGCCTACCAACTCGCATCTCCTTCACGCATCGAGGGCGACACGTCTTGGATTCATCCAGGAAAGGTGGCGTGGGACTGGTGGAACGACTGGGGACTTACGGGTGTACCCTTCGAGGCTGGTATTAATCAGGACACCTATAAACACTACATCGATTTCGCTGCCAAAAACGGATTGGAATATATCATCCTCGACGAAGGCTGGTACAATCCCAAGAGTGGCGATATGCTCACGGTCATTCCTGATCTGAATCTGCCTGAACTCGTGCGATATGGCCAGCAACAACAGGTGGGCATCATCTTGTGGACAGTCTTCAATGTGCTTGACGCTCAGTTGGAAAAGGCTTGTGAACAATATGCTCAAATGGGCATCAAAGGTTTCAAAGTGGACTTCATGGACAGATATGATCAGGAGGCGGTGGAAATGATTGAACGCATAGCGAAGAAGTGCGCCCAACACCACCTGATGCTCGACTATCACGGCATCTTTGCCCCCCAAGGCATCACAAGAACCTATCCCAATGTCATCAATTTTGAGGCAGTCTTTGGCATGGAAGAGGTGAAGTGGACAGAACGTGCCAAGTTCCAACAGGACGGCAAGACGGTAGATGCACCTTCGAAAGATATGCCTGCCTACGATGTCACCTTCCCCTTCATCCGAGGCATGGTGGGGCCCGTTGATTTCACCCCTGGCGGTATGCGCAATGCCTCGAAGGCAGACTTCCAACCCATTTACAACAACCCCATGACAATGGGAACCCGATGCCATCAGTTGGCGCACTACATCGTACATGAATCACCCTTGACGATGCTGGCTGACAATCCCTCGGCTTATGAAAAAGAACCTGAATGCACAGCCTTTATCGCTTCACTTCCAACGGTTTATGACGAAATGCGTGTTTTGAGCGGCAAGATGGGGGAATACCTCATCGTGGCGCGTCGGAAGGGCAATGATTGGTATGTGGCTGGGGAAACGAACTGGGACAGCCGAGATGTGGAAATCAGTGGGTCATTTCTGCCTGCTGGCACTTATGTGCTAACCGCCTTCATGGATGGACTCAATGCTGACAAGAATGCCATTGATTACAGCGTTTGGAAACAACAGTTCACCCTGCCTTTCAGCACCAACGAAAATGTGAAAGTACACATGGCCAGCGGTGGAGGTTTTGCCGCCAAACTCATCAAGCAATAAAAAAGATTAAAATTTTCTTTCAACACCCATGGTTTCTTCCAGAAAAATGTTGTACCTTTGCAGCCAGTTTACACAAACCTATCATGGGAACTAAGAACAGAAAGAAAACAGCACAGGCAGTCGCGAAACAGTCCACGACTGTTACTTCCCCCTCGCAGCCGAGGACGAAAGAGAGAAAAACGCTCACCATCAATTCTGGGGTGGGCACAGGTATTGCACTGGTTGTCACGTTATTCATCGTGGCAATGGGCGTCTTTTACCTGATTGAACGCAATAGCGACGTGTTGTGGATGGCGCAAGAAAAAGAATACTTCACATCCAATGCCCTCTTCTTGAAAGAGTGCATGCACGAACCAGGTGGTTTCATCGGTTGGATGGCCGCTTTTATGACCCAATTCTTCTTCCACCCCAAGTGGGGCGCCTGTATCATGGTGGCTATTTGGGTGGCAAGCATGTGGATGAGTAAATATGCCTTCAAGGTAAAATCTGCGTGGATGGCCATCTTGGCGATTCCGGCAGTATGTTTGTTGGTGAGCATGGTTGACAACGGCTATTGGATATATTACACCAAGCAGACAGGATTCTGGTTCTACGGCACGGTGGGTTACTTTGTGGCCATCGTGCTGGTACTTTTCCACAGTTTCTTCGATCGCAAGCGTTTCGACCGCATTATCACCACTACCCTGGTGGGATTCACCTACCCCTTTGGAGGATGGTACACGTTGTTGGCTTTGGCCTACATCTCTGCACGAAACTTGGCACAAACCATCTCGCAGGCCATCAACGAGCGCAAGCACCCTCAAGAGCAGGACAATACAATGATGCAAGAAGAGCCATCCAAATATGGCACTTGGTTTGGCAAGATTGTCACGCCCATCTACCCTTTGGTGCTCATCTTGATTGTGCCCCTTGTCTGCCGCAGGTTCTATGCAGGCATCCGATTGGAGGACGCTTGGGTGAAAGGTTTCCCATCTTTCGAGAATGACATGCTTGTTAGCCAACACCCCTCCATACCCTTCATGATTCTGGCTGCTATTCCACTACTGTTCTCTTTCTTGCCCAAAGGCAAGGACATCAAGGGATTCAAAGCTGTGATGGTATGTCTCGTGACAATTGCCATGATGGTTGGTTCCTATCTATGGGTGGACAAAAATGACTTTCAGAACTACAACTACCACGCTGAGATTCGCATGTACAAGGCAGCTCAGGAGCAAGATTGGGATAAGGTGCTCGAAGAGATGGGGGGCATTCCAGGTGACGCATCCCGCCAGATGGTATTGCTGAAGAATGTAGCCTTGTTTTATACTGGCGAGGCAGGCACCAAGATGTTCCATTTCAATAATATGGGTGAGCCACCTGTCAACGACTTTGACACATTGCATGTCCACATGGTACAGACGGCGGCTCCACTCCTCTATTATTATCACGGCAAGACCAACTTCGCTTCG